>NZ_JBEXWB010000014.1:0-49738 GCF_040629645.1 Streptomyces sp. NPDC005899
CCGGCCGCACCGGATCCGTATCCGCCATGCGCACGTGCCCGGCGCCAGGCCACCGCTGCGGGCCGGCGGCCACCGTTCGTGCCCGCGTCCGCGCCGCCATCCCGCACCCGCCCTGTGCGACGCCCTCCCGTGCTCCGTGGGCGGCGGGCCGTGTACCCGCCCGCGTCCTGTACGTGCGGTGCCCGGGCCCCGCCGGTGTCTCGTGGTCTCCCGGCTACGCCATCGACTGCTCCGGGGCGCCGGGCGCGCACGGCGGCCGCCGCCCACGGCAGAACCACGAGAGCCAAGGCGGCGCACGTGCCGAGAAGGGCACCCGCCGCCGCCCAGCGGCCGGGCACACCCAGTGCGAGTGCGGAGGCTGCCCAGGCGGCGAGAGCGGGTGGGACCAGCCGGAGATCGACCGGCCCTTCCTGCGGCGCCCCCGCAGCGGCCCGGCGCCCGTCGTCCGCGGAGTCGTCGGAGCCGAGCAGGGACAGGCCGGGACCGCTCGCCGTGGGATGTGTCACGGCCGGACCAGTGGCCGCAGGTCCGCGAACCGGCGGTCACCGATGCCGTCGACCTCGCGGAGCTCGTCGACGGAGCGGTAACCCCCGTGCTCCGCCCGGTAGTCGATGATGTGCTGGGCGAGCACCGGCCCGACCCCGGGCAGGGTCTCCAGCTGCTCGGCCGTGGCTGTCGTCAGGCTCACCGGCACGGCCGGCCCTCCCTGCCCTGCCCCGGATCCGCCACCACCACCTGCCGGCGACGAGCCCGCGACGGCCTGGGCAACGGGCAGCCCGACCACGACCTGCTCACCGTCCGTCAGGATGCGGGCCCGGTTGAGACCGGTGACGTCCGTCCCCTCCCGTACGCCTCCCGCCGCCCGCAGCGCGTCGGCCACGCGCGCCCCGGCCGGCAGGTGCTGGATCCCCGGCCTCCGCACTTTGCCGCTCACGTCGACGACGATCCGGCCGCCGCTCACCGCCATGGCGGAGGACCCGGCGGACGGCCCCGGCTCTGCCGGGGGCCCGGGCAGGAGACCGTTCGCGGCTTCCGGCCCCGTCACGCGTGCCTCGGCCGCCTCCACCACCTGCTCAGGCGCTCGGACGGACGCGGGACGAGCCGACCAGAAGTGCGCCGTCGCGAAGACCGCCGCTCCGACCAGGACGACAGCGAGCGCGGCGAGCGTCCTGGGCTCCAGGCCGCATCGGAGCTGGACCCACAAGGGAAGCCGCTCGCAGAGGGCGGGCCCTGCCGTCCGCCACCACCTGGGCGGGGGCGGCGGGGGCGGGCCGGTGGGCCGCCCGTCACCGGCCGGAGGCAGCCGCACGACCGTCGGAGGATGCGGTCCTGCTCCGTCGGGGGGCGGGTGTGGAGGCAGCGACGTACGCGGGGGCGACGAAGCACGGAACGCCGGCACACCTCGTGGCCCTGCGGGTGGGCCTTCTGCTCCCACCGGAGCCGACCCGGTCCAAGGAGCCGGCACGGTCACCGGGGCCGGAGTCGGGGAAGAGGGTGGGACCGGAGCCGGTGCCACCGTCGAGGCCGGGCTCGGCAACCGGGCAGCAACCGGCCCCGGCGATCGGGCAGCGACCGGCCCCCGCAACGGGGGACCAACCGAAGCCGGAACGAACCCCCCGGCCGACGCCTGCCGAGGGGCCGAGGCCCGGGCCGACGCGTCCACCGGGGCCGGTCCCGACACCAGGACGGGTGCCCGGGACGACCCTGACGCAGGAGCCGGAAACCGGGCCGCAGCCACCGCGGAGACCCGCGCCGAGGGCGGGCCCGGCACCGGGGCCGGTGTCCGGGAGGAGGACTGCGACGGGGCGGCAGCAGCCGCAGGCCGTGCCAGGGCCGTGAACGGTACCTGGGCCGACGCCCACGACGGCACGACGCGGATCTTCACGGCAGGTGTCCCGCGCGAGCCCACCACGCGCGCGCTGTCGTCGCGCGGTGGCGCCGCCCCCGCCGCGGGACGGCCCCCGGCGATGAGCGCCTCCGCCCGCAGCCGGGACGCGGCCGCGATCTCCCCGTCGGCGCTGCCTGCCGTCCGCCGTCGGCGCCTCCGTCGGACGTCCGGCCCGGTCCCCGCAGCACCGCGGGGACCGATCCCCGGCCCGTGTCGCCGCCCGTCGACCACCCGGTGCCTTGCCGCCGAACCGGGAGCGGCCCGGTGCGAGGCCGTGTGCGCTGCCGGGCGGGTGGCTCGGTGGGCGCCCGGGCCGGAGGCGCGGGGCATCGCGTCGACGATGGCGACGCCGGCCTGACGGACGGAGGTGCGGATGGATGCCTGAGGTGATCGGGAGGTCATGCCGCACGACGCTAGACACGTCCGCCGGATTCCGCTGAGCAGACCTGAATACTGTGGACAACCCACCCGTTGTGGAGAATTCGGCCACCCACAGGGGTGCGTTTCAGCGCGGCGAGACGACCGCTGCCAGAAGTCCGGGCCCGGTGTGCGCCCCGATCACCGCGCCCACCTCGCTCACGTGCAACTCCGCGAGACCCGGAACCCGCTCCCGCAACCGCTCCGCCAGACGCTCGGCCCGGTCCGGGGCGGTGAGGTGGTGCACGGCGATGTCCACCACGCCCGCCCCCGCCTGTTCGGCGACGATCTCCTCGAGCCGGGCGATCGCCCTGGACGCCGTCCTCACCTTCTCCAGCGGCTCGATGCGGCCCCCGACGAGCTGCAGCAGGGGCTTCACCGCGAGAGCCGACCCCAGCAGTGCCTGCGCGGCACCGATCCGGCCGCCCCGGCGCAGGTAGTCCAGCGTGTCGACGTAGAAGTAGGCGGATGTGCCGGCGGCCCGCTTCTCGGCGGCGGCGACCGCCTCGTCCAGTCCTCCGCCCGCTTCGGCGGCCTCGGCGGCGGCCACCGCGCAGAAGCCCAGCGCCATGGCGACCATCCCCGTGTCGACGACACGCACCGGCACCGGCGCGTCCTTCGCCGCGAGCAGCGCGGCGTCGTACGTACCGGAGAACTCGGCCGAGAGGTGGAGGGAGACGATGCCGGTCGCCCCGGCGTCGGCCGCGGTGCGGTAAGCGGCGGCGAAGACCTCGGGGCTGGGCCGGGACGTGGTGACGGACCGGCGCTTCTGCAGGGCCAGCGCCAGGGACCGGGCCGAGATCTCCGTGCCCTCCTCCAGCGCCTGGTTGCCCAGAACGACGGTCAGCGGCACCGCGGTGATGCTGTGCCGTTCCATCGTCTGCGGCGGCAGGTAGGCCGTTGAATCGGTGACGATCGCGACATGGCGGGACATGAGCCGGAGGTTACCCTTCCGGGGTGGAGGCTCGGCAGCCCGGGCCCGGCCTGCTGCCCGGTTTCGGTCGGCCGGGAGCGCGCCCGGCCGGTCCGCGCGCGGGAGTCCGCGTCAGTTCGTCGTCTCGGGCCGGGCGGATTTCTGCCACGGGTAGCCCGTCCGCAGCCGCGGGTCCGGGGACGTGAGCGCCTGCGGTGTCCCGTCGTCGTCCTGGGGGCTCCACGCGTTCCCCGCGCCGGACACGGTTCCGGCCGCGCCGCCGCGCTCCGGCGGTTCCTCCGTCTTCCAGTGCCGCAGGGCTCCCGCCTCCACGTCGATCTGCGCGTTCAGCGCCGCCAGATCGTCGTCGGCGAACCGCGCCGCGCGATCGCGGGCTGCCCAGCGCAGGGACTCGGCGGAGTGGGTGATGCGCTCGGTGCGTTCCTTCAGCCCCGGCAGCAGGGTGGCCACGGTCGCCCGGTCGGGCTCGCGCTCCAGGCGCTTGAGCTCGCTGTCCAGCTCGTGGCCGTGGACGCTGAGGCGCTGGAAGAGGCCCAGGGACTCGGCGAGCGAGGCATCCTGCGTTGCCTGGGCGTTCAACGCGTCCTGTGTGGCCCGCATCGAGGTGCGCAGCGCCAGCCGGAGTTGTGCCAGCTCACCCGGCACGCCGGGCTGGCCGTAGCTCCTGGCCCGCAGCGCGGTGTCCTCCACGGAACGGCGGGCCTGGGTGACCGTCCGGTCCACGCCGCGCTTGGCGGCGCGCACCGCCTTGACGCCGGCGTACACCCCGAGCGCCACGAACGCGACGAACAGCAGCGTGAGGATCAGGATCACGGCTTCCATGAACGCCCCTCGGTTGTCGACTCGGCTGCCGGTGTGCGGTCGCCCCTCCTACCGTAAACGGAAGGGGCAGGCCGAGGGTTCCGCGTGAACCCTCGACCTGCCCGTAGGGGAAAGCCCCGAGGGCCACCCGAAGGCGGCCGGCCCGTCTACGCGGGCACGATGTTCACCAGCTTCGGTGCACGCACGATCACCTTGCGGATCCCGGCCCCGCCCAGCGCGGCGACGACGTTTCCGTCGGCCAGTGCCAGCGCTTCCAGTTCCGCGTCCGTGATCGACGGGGAGATCTCCAGACGGGCCTTCACCTTGCCCTTCACCTGCACCACGCAGGTCACGGTCTCGTCGACGATGTACGCGGGGTCGGCGACCGGGAAGTCCTGGTGCACCACCGACTCCGTGTGGCCGAGCCGGCGCCACAGCTCCTCGGCGACGTGCGGAGCCAGCGGTGCGATCAGCAGTACCAGCCGCTCGGCGACCGACCGCGACAGCGGGCCGCCCGTCTTCGTCAGGTGGTTGTTCAGCTCGGTCACCTTGGCGATGGCCGTGTTGAAACGCATCCCCGCCATGTCGTGGCCGACGCCGTCGATGGCCTTGTGCAGCGCACGCAGCGTGTCCTCACCGGGCTCCGTGTCGACGACGGTGACCTCGCCGGTCTCCTCGTCGACGACGTTGCGCCACAGCCGCTGCAGGAGCCGGTACTGGCCGACCACGGCGCGCGTGTCCCAGGGACGCGAGACGTCCAGCGGGCCCATGGCCATCTCGTACAACCGCAGCGTGTCCGCGCCGTACTCGCCGCAGATCTCGTCGGGAGTCACCGCGTTCTTCAGGGACTTGCCCATCTTCCCGAGGACGCGGCTGACCTTCTCGCCCCCGTGGTAGTAGGCCCCGTCGCGCTCCTCGACCTCCGCGGCCGGGACCGCGATGCCCCGGCTGTCCCGGTACACGAAGGCCTGGATCATGCCCTGGTTGTACAGCTTGTGGAACGGCTCGGCGGAGGAGATGTGCCCCAGGTCGTGCAGCACCTTGGACCAGAAGCGGGCGTACAGCAGGTGCAGCACGGCGTGCTCGGCGCCGCCGACGTACAGGTCGACGCCCCCGGTGGGCCGGTCCTCACGCGGGCCCATCCAGTACTGCTCGATCGCCGGGTCGACCAGTCGGCGGTCGTTGTTCGGGTCCAGGTAGCGCAGCTCGTACCAGCAGGAACCCGCCCAGTTCGGCATGGTGTTGGTCTCACGGCGGTACTTCTTCGGCCCGTCGCCCAGGTCCAGGGTGACGTTGACCCAGTCGGCGTTCCGGGACAGCGGTGTCTCGGGCTGGGTGTCGGCGTCCTCCGGGTCGAAGGTGCGCGGCGAGTAGTCCTCGACCTCGGGCAGTTCGAGCGGCAGCATCGACTCGGGCAGCGCGTGGGCGATGCCCTCCTCGTCGTACACGATCGGGAAGGGCTCGCCCCAGTAGCGCTGGCGGCTGAACAGCCAGTCACGCAGCCGGAAGTTGACGGTGCCCTCGCCTACGCCGTGCGCCTCCAGCCACTCGGTGATCTTCGCCTTGGCCTCCGCCACCCCCAGGCCGTCCAGCGAGACGGCGTCGTTGGAGGAGTTGACCAGCGCGGCGTCGTGGGAGGAGAAGGCGTCGTCCCAGGCCGAGGGGTCCGTACCGCGGCCGTCCGACGGCTCGACGACACAGCGCATCGGAAGTTCGAAGGCGCGTGCGAACGCGAAGTCGCGCGTGTCGTGCGCCGGTACGGCCATGATCGCACCGGTGCCGTACCCCATCAGGACGTAGTCGGCGATGAAGACGGGTACCTTCTCGCCACTGACCGGGTTGGTCGCGTACGCCCCGGTGAAGACACCGGTCTTGTCCTTGGCCTCGGCCTGCCGCTCGACGTCGGACTTGGCGGCGGCCTGTTTGCGGTACGCCGTCACGGCCTCGGCCGGGCTCGCGTGGCCGCCGGTCCACACCGGGTGGGTGCCCTCGGGCCAGGCCGCCGGAATGATCCGCTCGACGAGCTCGTGTTCGGGCGCCAGCACCATGTACGTGGCTCCGAAGAGGGTGTCCTGACGGGTGGTGAAGACGGTGATGTCACCCGCTCCGTCGACCGGGAAGTCGACGCGCGCCCCCTCGGAGCGGCCGATCCAGTTGCGCTGCTGCAGCTTGATGGCCTCGGGCCAGTCCAGGCCGTCCAGGTCGTCCAGCAACCGGTCGGCGTAGGCGGTGATGCGCATGTTCCACTGGCGCAGCTTGGCCTTGAAGACCGGGAAGTTGCCGCGCTCGGAGCGGCCGTCCGCCGTGACCTCCTCGTTGGCCAGCACGGTACCGAGTCCGGGAGACCAGTTGACGGGTGCGTCCGAGGCGTACGCCAGGCGGTACCGCCCCAGCAGGTCGGCACGCTCCGCGGCGCTCAGCGCCCCCCACTCGCGGCCGTCCGGAGTCGCGCGCTCACCACTCTCGAACTGGGCGACCAGGTCACTGATCGGGCGCGCCCGGTCCGCCTCGGTGTCGTACCAGGAGTTGAAGATCTGCAGGAAGATCCACTGGGTCCACCTGTAGTAGTCGGCGTCGATCGTCGCGAACGAACGGCGCTTGTCGTGCCCCAGCCCCAGGCGGCGCAGCTGGACCTTCATGTTCTCCATGTTGGCCTCGGTGGAGGCCCGCGGGTGGGTTCCGGTCTGTACCGCGTACTGCTCGGCGGGCAGGCCGAAGGCGTCGAACCCGAGGGTGTGCAGGACGTTGTGTCCGGTCATCCTCTGGTGGCGTGCGTAGACGTCGGTGGCGATGTAGCCGAGCGGGTGGCCGACGTGCAGCCCCGCACCCGAGGGATACGGGAACATGTCCATGATGAATTTCTTCGGCCTGGCCACCAGTTCGGGGTCGCCCGCCAGGTCGCCGGTCGGGTTCGGCGCCTCGTACGTCCCCTCGGCGTCCCAGAAGTCCTGCCAGCGTGCCTCGATGTCGGCGGCCATCGCCGCCGTGTAGCGGTGCGGCGCGGCGGCCTCGGCCGCGGTGTTCGTCTCGCTCATGATCCTCAATGCTCCATCGATCGACATCTGCGGCGCCCACGTCCACGGACACACGTCTACGGACACACGTCTGCGGAAACGAAAAATCCCCTCGCACAGGAGGGGACGCCGCGCCGAGTCCGACCAGGCGCTCTCACCGGTCGGCAGTGGTCAGCGCGGCTCGCTAAGCAGAAGGCCTACGGCACGCATGGCGTCAGGGTACCGCACGGGCCCCCAGGGCCGCCCGGCAGTTCACCCGCACACCGGGCCGGCCAGGACCGCTCCCGCCGCGACCCGGCGGACACACGACCTGCACGATCTCTGCGCAGGACCCGCACACTCCGTGGGTTACTCCGCGTACTGCCCTCTATCGGGGCAACATCTCAAACCTCATACCGGCCGGTAGGCAGCGACTTAGCATGCGGCAACGGGACCGCTTTGCCGAACCATTCGGAGTCGCCCCCATGAAGCCTCATCGCAGGATCCGCTCGTCCCCGTCCATGAACCGCGGCCCAGGAATGAGCCGCTCGGCACAGGGCGGTCTGACCGTCGCCGCGCTGGTCTTCAACCCGCTGCTCGCCGTCGCGGGAAGCGACGGACTTCGGGCCACGCTCGACTTCACGACCGGCGTCCTGACGCTCGTGTCCCTGACGGCGGCGGTCGCCTGGGGCCTGCTGGCCACCGACCGGCTGTTCCTCTCCGCCCGGCAGCGGCTGATCGGCCAGGGCATCCACCGGGTGACGGCCGTCGCCTCGCTCGCCTTCCTGCTGCTGCACGGCACGGTGAAGGTCGCCCTCGGACACGTCGAGCCGATCGGCGCGCTCATACCCTTCGGCCTCGGCGTCACCGGCACCGCCGGCCTCATCGGCTTCGGCTCACTGGCCGGGCTGTTGATGATCGTCACGGCGGCGACCGGCGCCATGCGCAGCGCCTTCGCCGCCCCGGGCAGGATCGCCGGCCGCTGGCGCGCGCTGCACGCGCTCGCCTATCCGGCGTGGTGCTTCGCGCTCGTCCACGGCCTGTACGCCGGCCGGCAGCCCGCGACCTGGGTCGTCGTGATGTACATGCTCTGCCTGGTCGCCGCGGCCGCCGCCCTGGGACTGCGACTGCTCCCCCCGCCGGCCAAGCGCCTCCTCACCGAGCTGGTCACCGCCCTGGTCAGGCCGGACCTCCCGCCCCCGTCGGACACGGAACCGGTTCGGCGGACCTCGCCGCTGCCCGGCGCCGAGCACACGGCCCCGCTCCCCCGGCAGGGGCTGCCACCCGACGCGCCGGGCTGGGGGGACGACGAGCGGGGGCACGGTGACCGCAGGGACGGACGCGGGTGGGGGGACGACGGGCGCGACCTGCGTGGCACCCCGGTCCGCCCACGGACTCTGACCGCCCCCGTGCCGTCGCCGCCTCCCGGCGCGCCTTCCTTCACGTCACCACCTTTCGAAGCGTCGTTCGAGGCACCGCTGTACGAGCCGCCTCCGCGCAGTTGCGAGCGTCTCGACACCGAGCGGCTCGACCACGGCCCCGCCCGGGCGTACGCTCCGGCCTCCGCGGCGGAGCCCGGCATCTTCGCGGCCTACCGGGCCGTCTCACAGCCTCCCGTCCCACCGCCGGGCCCCACCGCGGAAGGCCACTGGCCGGCGCCGTCCCCCGCACCCCCCGGGCAGGCTTCGAGGCCCTCCCACTCCCCCGGCTCCACGAGCGACGCCGAGCACTTCTACAGCCAGGCGGGGGACACGGCCGCCTACAGCCGTCCCGCGGAGACGACGGCGTACGGCTCCCCGCCGGACGCCGTCACCGTGTACGCCTCGCCCGCCGCGGATTCCGCCGTCCGCGGCGGCCCGTCTCGGGGCGACACCGAGACCGGACAAGTCCCTGGGCCCCTCTATCCGCCGTCAGCCGGAGAGCCTTGGCACGCACCCGCAGGAGACCGACCGTGAACGTCCCGCTCCCCGATGTACCCGAGGTCCGCGTCGTCGGCCTTCCCCAGCTGACCATCGGGTTCGACCTGGTGGAACGCCTGGACCTCGCCATGCACCTCAAGGTGCACGGGCCGCTCCGGCCGATGACGGGCGAGCGCCTGGCCGAACTCTCCGAAGCGATCTCGCTGCGTGGCCGGGGCGGCGCCGGATTCCCTTTCGAAAAGAAGCTGCGGGCGGTCGCGAAGGCGTCCGTACGCCGCGGGGTCCGCCCCGTGGTCGTGATCAACGGGAGCGAGGGCGAGCCGGCCTGCCGCAAGGACACCGTGCTGCTGAACCGGGCTCCCCACCTCATCCTCGACGGTGCGCTGCTCGCCGCGGAAGCGCTCGGTGCCCGCACCCTCGTCGTGGCCGTGACACGCAACTCCACGGAGATCTCGGTCCGGGCCGCCCTGGCCGAACGTGGGCTGTCCGACCGACGCGGCAGGCACCTGCGCGCCCGGGTGGTGCGCACGCCGGAACGCATGGTCTCCGGGGAGGCCTCCGCGGTCATCCGGGCGGTGAACGGCGGCCCCGCCCTGCCCCCCGGGCGCCGCGAACGCGCGGCGGAGTCCGGTGTGGCGGGGGCGCCGACCCTTCTGTCGAACGCGGAAACGTACGCGCAGCTGGCGGTCGCCGCCCGGACGGGCGCCCGCCGCTACGGGCACACCGGCCTGGCGGACGAACCGGGGACGGTCCTGCTGACCGTGTCCGGTGCCGTGGCGCACCCCATGGTCGTGGAGGTGCCGACCGGCGTTCCCCTGCGCTACGTCCTGCAGTTGGCCGGTGCGCCGCCGCTGCCCCAGGGGGTCCTGACGGGCGGTTACCACGGCGACTGGATCGACGCGATCGCCGCTCACGACGCCGTGGTCTCACGGGCCTCGCTGGCGGCGGCCGGCGGCGCCCTCGGCGCGGGTGCCATCCTTCCGATCGGCCCGGAGACGTGCCCGATCGGGGAGTCGCTGCGTATCGCCAACTGGCTGGCCGCCGAGACGGCGGGTCAGTGCGGCCCCTGCAGGCTGGGTCTGCCCGCCGCGGCGGGCGGACTCTCCGACGTGATGAACGGAGGCGGGCCCGCCGCCCTGGAGGCCCTGCGCGAGGTGACCCAGGCGGTCAAGGGCCGCGGGGCGTGCAAACATCCCGACGGCTCGGCGCGATTCCTGGCGTCCACCCTGTCCGCGTTCACCGACGACCTTGCCGCGCACGTCCTCGACGGTGGCTGCGGAAGGGAAACGCTCGGCGTGCTCCCGCTGCCCGCCGCAGGCTACGAGGACGTGGAGGAGTCGATCCCCAGCGGCGAGAAACTGGCGGTCGACTGGACTCTCTGCCAAGGGCACGGCCTGTGTGCGGACGTCGTCCCGGAGCTGATCAGGCTGGGCCCCGACGGCTACCCTGCGCTGGCCGACGCCGCCGTGCCGACACACCTGCGGGGCCGCGCCCAGCGCGCCGTACGACGCTGTCCGGCGCTGGCTCTGCGCATCGAGCAGGCCCCCGCCGAACGCCCCGCCCTGCCCGGCCCGCAACGCAAGGCCCTGGGCAGCGGACGCGGTTGATCCGCCGGCCCCGGCTGCCGGGGGGATCGGCAACACGAGAAGCGGGTCGCCCGATTCGGACGACCCGCTTCTGCGCTGTGGAGCTAAGGAGAATTGAACTCCTGACCTCCTGCATGCCATGCAGGCGCTCTACCAACTGAGCTATAGCCCCGTGCTGTCTGCCACCCGGTTTCCCCGGCGACATCGAGAACATTACACGGTCTCCCCGGCCCATCAAAAATCGTTTCCACTCCGCCCCGATATGCCAGGCGGGCGTCGCTCCGGCCGGCAGGTTCGGGCCGCCGCGGC
This sequence comes from Streptomyces sp. NPDC005899, assembly GCF_040629645.1. Classification (NCBI taxonomy): domain Bacteria; kingdom Bacillati; phylum Actinomycetota; class Actinomycetes; order Kitasatosporales; family Streptomycetaceae; genus Streptomyces; species Streptomyces sp. NPDC005899. The sequence goes on from NZ_JBEXWB010000014.1 coordinate 10,848, forward strand.
CGGTCAGGCGGTGGCGAAGGAGTAGAAGCGCTTGAGGGTGCAGTGCTCCTCGAGGAGCCGGCCGTAGATGGGCTCGCCCTCCAGCTCCCGGTACGTCTCGATGGGATCGCCTTTTATGATCAGCGCCCGTGCGCACTCCTCGCACCAGTACTGGAACTCGGTGTTGACGGGGTCCATGTCCCTGACGATGGGCGTACCACTGCCGCACCAGTCGCACTTCCGCCTGTGTGCACCCATCCCGTCAGCCCCGACTGCTGGGGCGGGCTGCGCTCGCGCCGCGGCAGGGCGGACGGGAGGGGGGAACCCGGGGCGATGCGGAGGTGACGGGCAGGTTCAGGACCTGTACGCGGCTCGCTGGCATCGCGCTCCCTCCCCGATCGGTCCGTCGCCCCCTCCGGCGCTCCGATTCTGCCATGCCCCCGCAAGGCAGTCAGCCCGGCGAGGAAGCCGCCACCCGCCCCGGCACCGGGTCCGGGTCGGGCGGGACGTGCGAGGACCGGAGTACGGGGAGGCACAGGGACACGGGGAGACGAAAAGATCCCGCCCCCTGACGGGGACGGGATCCGACTGTGGAGCTAAGGAGAATTGAACTCCTGACCTCCTGCATGCCATGCAGGCGCTCTACCAACTGAGCTATAGCCCCGCTGTCCGCTGTGTTTCCCTGCGTTTCCGCGCTGCGAACAAGAAGAACTTTAGCCTGCGACCAGCCGGAAAGTGAAATCCGGCCCTCGCCTCCCGGAGACGGCCCCGGAGCACCCGTCAGTCGTCGTCGCCGAGCACCGGCTCGGGAAGCGTTCCGGCGTTGTGTTCGAGGAGTCGCCAACCACGCGCGCCCTCACCCAGCACGGACCAGCAGCAGTTCGAGAGGCCGCCGAGTCCCTCCCAGTGATGGGAGTCCAGGCCGAGCAGACGACCGATCGTCGTGCGGATCGTGCCGCCGTGACTCACGACGACGAGCGTGCCCGCGTCGGGAAGCTTTCCCGCGTGTTCCAGCACGACCGGGGCGGCCCGGTCGGCGACCTCGGTCTCGAGTTCACCGCCGCCTCTGCGCACGGGTTCGCCGCGCTTCCACGCGGCGTACTGCTCGCCGTACTGCCCGACGATCTCCTCGTGTGTCAGCCCCTGCCAGGCACCCGCGTACGTCTCACGCAGCCCCGCGTCGTGGGCGACGTCGAGGCCGGTGATCGCGGCGAGCTCGGCGGCCGTGTCCGCGGCTCGCCGCAGATCGGAGGCCACGATCGCGTCCGGTTTCAGCGAGGCCAGAAGCCGGGCGGCCCGGCGGGCCTGGCCGACACCGGTCTCCGTGAGGTCGATGTCGGTGGAACCCTGGAAGCGCCGCTCCAGGTTCCACGCCGTCTGGCCGTGCCGCCAGAGGACGATTCTGCGGCCCCTACCGCTCCTGCTGCCGTTCAGCTCTGTTCACCTTCCGTGACACCGTGGAGCTGGGCGTGCTCCTCGGCCTTGCCCCGGGTCTTCAGGGCGTCCTCGGGGAGGGCGATCTCGGGGCAGTCCTTCCACAGACGCTCGAGCGCGTAGAAGACGCGCTCCTCGCTGTGCTGTACGTGGATGACGATGTCGACGTAGTCGAGGAGGATCCAGCGGGCGTCGCGGTCGCCTTCGCGGCGTACCGGCTTGGCGCCGAGTTCCTTCTGGAGACGCTCCTCGATCTCGTCGACGATCGACTTGACCTGGCGGTCGTTGGGGGCCGAGGCCAGCAGGAAGGCGTCGGTGATCGACAGCACCTCGCTGACGTCGTAGGCGATGATGTCGTGCGCGAGCCGGTCGGCCGCCGCCTGGGCGGCGGTGGTGATGAGCTCGATGGAGCGGTCCGTGGCGGTCACATGCAGGCTTTCGTCGGCGGTCGGGGTCACCCGTGGGAGGGTCCTGAAGATCGTGGTCGCGGGGCGAGACACGCTCCTCAGTACCCTCCTAGGGTCTCACGGACCGCCGACAGCCCTTACGAGGCGGACTTCGCGATCTCGTAGTCCTGCCCGAGGACGACGGACACGTCCGCGTTCGCCGCCGGCTTGCCCTTCTTCACCGCGCTCGCCGGCAGGCCCAGGGTCTTGGCGATCTCGACCGCCTTGGCCTTGTCCTCCGCCGCGCCGTAGAGGACCTCGGACGAGGACTCGGCCTCCGTCCTGCCGCTGTCGACGAACGCGTAGCCGCCGTTGACCAGCTGGACCCGCGCGGCTTCCGTTCCGCGCGTGCTGCCCGTGGCGTTCTTGATGCCGACGCGCACCACCGCGTCCTGGCCCGAAGCCTTCACCGCACCGCCCAGGATGTCCTTGACGACGTCCTCCGTGGCCTTCTCGGTCAGCGTGCCGTCGTCCTGCACCGGGAGCAGCGACGTCTTGTAGTCGCCGACCTTCGCGTGCCCGGCGAGCTTCGCCAGAGAGGCGCCAAGGTCCTGTTCCGGCAGCGAGGGATCGAGGATCTGCGCGAGGCTCTCGACGGTGACCGTGGCCGACCTGGGGTCCTCGGACATCTTGCGCAGCACGCCGCGCATGACCTGGCCGAAGCGCATCAGCTGCTTGGTGTCCGGTTCGGCCGGCCCGCGGTAGGTGGCGTACGCGACGGCCATCTGCCCGTTGAGCGTCTGCGCCTCCCCCTTGCGGACGAGCGGTGCCGCGCCCTTCTTGGCATCGGGCACGTCGGTGTCGGTGTCGATCTCGATGGTGCCGACCAGCTCGACCAGGTTCTCCAGGTACGGGGTGTCGAGCCGCCAGGTGCCGCTGATGCTGGTTCCGAAGAGGGTGTCGATCGCCTCGCGGGTGCCGGTCGAACCGTCGTCGTCGACCGACTTGCCCAGGGTGGTGGTGGAGCCGTCGTCCGAGGCCACGGCGAGCGTGTTGGGGAGCAGGACGGTGGTCCCCTGCCCGGTGGTGACGTTGTCGACGAGCAGCGCGGTGGAGGTGCCGCCCTGCTTCGTGTCGTGCAGGTGTACGACGATGACGTCCCGCTTCTGGGGGCCCGTCGCCGCGGCCGTCCCGTCCTCCTGTCCGGAGACACCCGGGATCTTGTCCGCGAACCAGAGGTAGCCGGCGCCGCCGACCACCACGAGCGCCACGACGACTACGAGCGCGACCATCCGGTTGCGCCCTCGGCGACGTGCCTCCTCGCGGCGTTCGCTGCGGCTCTCGGTGAACTTCAGCCAGTCGATGACGTCTTCGGAGTCCTCGTCCGGTTCCTCGATGAACGAGAACTGCTCGGTGCGGTAGTCGCGGTCCGGGCGCCGCTGCCCGGGGACGAGGGGCTCCGGGGCCGGCTCCGCCTCGGGCTCGCGGCGGGGCTCCGCAGGTGCGGTTGCCGGTGCCGTCGGCGGGGCGCCCCACTGCTGGGCGGCGTCCGCGTCGGCCACGGCCGGCTGCCGGCCCGTGTCGTAGCCGTAACCGGCGGAGCCGTCGTCGTAGGCGTAGCCGTGCTGGAGCTGCTGGGCCTGCTGGGTCTGCTGGGCCTGCTGGGCCTGCTGGGCCTGCTGGGCGGCGTACGGGTCGTACTGCTGCTGCGTACCGCCGTACGGGTCATAGCCATAGCCCTGACCGGTGGTGACATCCTGCTGGGCCTGCCCGGCCTGCCCGGCCTGCCCGGCCTGTTGGGTCTGCTGGGCATAGGGGTCGTACTGCTGCTGTCCCTGCTGCTGGTAGACCGGCTGCCCGTACTCGTCGTAGCCGATGATCTGCGGCTGCTGGTAGTACGGGTCGTACGGCATCTGTCGGTCGTTCACCGGTCCCCCTCTCCGTGGCTCATTCGCCGCGGTACAGCTGGCGCTTGTCGATATAGCGGACGACACCGTCGGGCACCAGGTACCAGACCGGCTCGCCCTGCGCGACTCTCGCCCGGCAGTCCGTGGACGAGATCGCCAGTGCGGGCACCTCCACGAGGGACACGCCGCCCTTGGGCAGTCCGTCGTCCGTCAGCACGTGCCCGGGGCGGGTGACCCCGATGAAGTGGGAGAGCGAGAACAGCTCCTCGGCGTCCCGCCAGGTGAGGATCTGGGCCAGGGCGTCGGCGCCGGTGATGAAGAAGAGGTCCGCCTCACCGTGGGCGGCGCGCAGGTCCCGCAGCGTGTCGATCGTGTACGTCGGCCCGCTGCGGTCGATGTCGCTGCGGGAGACGGAGAACTGCGGGTTGGACGCCGTGGCGATGACCGTCATCAGATAACGGTCCTCGGCAGGGGACACCTGCTTGTGGCTCTTCTGCCACGGCTGTCCGGTCGGTACGAAGACGACCTCGTCGAGGTCGAACTGGGCGGCCACCTCACTGGCCGCCACCAGGTGTCCGTGATGGATCGGGTCGAACGTCCCGCCCATCACGCCGAGTCGGCGCTTGCCCCGGCCGGTAGGCACTTCCTGCTCTCCCATGCGTGCAGACCCTACTGGCACGGCTGTTCGCCCTGTGTCAGCGGTCGCGGTTGAAGCGGGTGGTGATCCACAGCAGGAGCAGCAGGGCGACGAACGCGCCACCACCGGTGAGGTACGGGCTGAGGCTTTCGTGGTTACCACCCTGCTCGCCGCCTTCGGAGGCGAGGGTGACCAGCTGGTGCGCGGTGCTCGTGAGGCTCATCTTCTGCGGGACCTATCGATCGGGAGTCGGAAGGAAGACGTCGCGCACATCGTATGCGGGAGCCTCGGGCACGCTCACGCCGACTCAGTCGTTGTTGTCGTCGTTGCGGTATCCGCGCAGGAGGAACCAGGCCAGCAGAGCGGCGCCGACGAGGGAGACGAGCAGCACGATGCGAAGCGTGTCGCCGGGCCCCTGGTCCTCGGATACGGCAGCGAGCAGTGCGGTGGTGTGCGGCATTCCGGGCGCTCCTCAAAGTTATCCACAGCCCCCCGCACACCGTAGCGCCAGCACATACGCTGGCTTTTGTCAGGGGGACGAGCGACGTCTCGTACGAACAGGGGGCCATCCATGACCGAAAACAGTCACGAGAGCGTGCCGAGCAGGCACCGCAAGCGGTTTCCGGGTATCTCGTCCCGGGCGTACGAACACCCGGCGGACCGCTCGGCGCTGGTGGCCCTGCGCAAGCTGAGCGGTTTCGACACCGTGTTCAAGGCCCTCAGCGGTCTGCTTCCCGAGCGCAGTCTGCGGCTGCTCTTCCTGTCGGACTCCGTCCGGGTGAGCGATGCCCAGTTCGCTCACCTCAACGACATGCTGCGGGACGCCTGTTACATCCTGGACCTGGAGAAGGTCCCGCCGATGTACGTCAACCAGGACCCCCGGCCCAACGCCATGTGCATCGGCCTGGACGAGCCGATCATCGTGGTGACGACCGGGCTGGTGGAGCTGCTGGACGAGGAGGAGATGCGGGCCGTCGTGGGCCACGAGGTGGGCCACGCCCTCTCCGGACACGCGGTGTACCGGACCATATTGCTCTTCCTCACCAGCCTCGCCCTCAAAGTGGCCTGGATCCCGCTTGGCAACGTCGCGATCATGGCGATCGTGACGGCGCTGCGCGAGTGGTTCCGCAAGTCGGAGCTGTCGGCCGACCGGGCCGGGCTGCTGGTCGGGCAGGACATCAAGGCGTCCATGCGTGGCCTGATGAAGATCGCCGGCGGCAATCACCTCCACGAGATGAATGTGGACGCCTTCCTCGCCCAGGCCGACGAGTACGAGAAGGGTGGGGACCTCCGCGATTCGGTGCTCAAGATCCTCAACGTCCTGCCCCGCTCCCACCCGTTCACCACGGTGCGGGCCGCGGAGCTGAAGAAGTGGTCGGAGACCCGGGACTACCAGCGCGTCATGGACGGCCACTATCCCCGGCGCGAGCAGGACAAGGACACGTCCGTGACGGACTCCTTCCGCGAGTCGGCGGCGCACTACGCGGACACGGTGCGCACCAGCAAGGACCCTCTGATGAAGCTCGTCGGTGACATCGCGGGCGGGGCGGGCGATCTGGGCGGGAAGCTCCGGGACAGGTTCACCGGCGCGAGCGGAGGAAGCGCGGCCGGCAAGGGTGGCGCCGCCACGGCGGACGACTCTACGGACGGCTCCGGAGGTACCCGGCGGCCTCCGGGCCCTGAGGAGGCCCCGGGGGCGGGGGTCTGACGGCCAGCGTTCCGCACAGCGCCGCCGTGGGCGGACCCGTGGCATACGGGTCGGTGCCGTCCGGCCCCCGGTCGTCCGGCCGCTCGCCGGCGAGCAGCGGTCGTAGGGCGCCCGCCGTGCCGGCGGAGCACGACTGCGGTCCGGCCTGGACGTAGGCACTGCGCACTTCCAGCCGGTGGAGCCGCAGGTCCTCACGGTCCAGGAGGAAACGCAGTACACGGCGCACGGTGAACAGCGACGCGTCGTCCGGCCGGTGGGAGCCGGGCAGGGCGTGGCGGAGGGCGTAGGTGAAGGTGTGGTCGGACACCACCTCGATGGTGTCCGATCCCGCCTCGGCGTACGACAGGGTCCCCTGGACGCGGATGTCGGGGTCGGCCAGCTCCACGGTGGCCGGGTCGAAGCGCACCAGCCAGCCGGTTGCGGAATGCGCTCCGTCGTCGGCCGGTGAGGACACGCTCGCTTCGAACTGGCTCGTCTGGTCCGGGTCCAGCAAGCGCCCTACCGGCCGCACGACGCCACCGGTGAGGACGTCGGGGTCGAGCGAGGACGCCACCAGGTAGTCCTTGACCGTGCTCAGCGCGATGGTCACCTGGCTGTCCGAGAAGTTCTCCGTGCGGCGGACGGGCGGCATGGTGATCCCTGAGGCGCCCGTCCGGAACGAGGCGGCGGGATCGCCGGCCAGGAGGGCGTCGGGGGTGTCCCCGTGCACGGGCCCGCGAGGGGCCAGTGGGACCACGGTCGTACGCAGCGGCTCGGCGTGCCTGCCGACGGGCGTCGGATAGGGACTGCGGAAACCCATGTAGACGGCCGTGGCGAACGCCAGGGCTATCAGGACGACGAGGGCGATGGCGGCCCGGGAGCGCCGCCGCCTGCCGCGGCCCGGCAGCGAGCGCACGGCGCGTGCGTGCTCGCCCATCCGTTCCTGCGCGGAGAATTCCTGCAGCTGGGCAGCGCGCACGAACGATTCGTCGAAGACGAGGGAGCGGTACTCATCCTCTCCGCCCGGCGGGTCGTCGGGCGGTCCTTCCGGCGGTTCTCCGTGGCCTGTCATGACTACTCCCGATCTCCACGCCGCCGGCGAAGGCGGGTGCCGGGTTCCACCTCGGGCCGAGGAGCCTTCGGCGGACCTGTCCGTCACGGGCTGACACATGGACGAGTGCGTGACCCTCTGCCCGGGAGACGGGGACGCGGGCAGGGGAAAGGGTCACCAGGTCATACATTCAGAGTGGGTCGATCGCCCTCAAGGTAAACGCCCCGCAGGTGGGAGCGCAGCCGGGGAGCACCGGCGGTTACGCCACCGGGCCGAGCACACCCCTCCCGTCCCGCCGGACCGGCTACGAACCCTCACGCCACGGACAGGGAGCACAGCGCCAACACGGACCCGGCACGGACACAGAACGCAGTCCCGGCACGGACCCGGCACAGCACGGGCCCACCACAGCACGCTCCCGGCACGGCCACCGGCACGGCAGAGCCCCGGCACGGCACCGGGGCGGCTCCGCCGAGACCAGGGCGCGCGGGATTCTCAGGGAGTGCCGGGCAGCGCGGAGACGGTGGGGCGGATGCGGTTCACCGAAGCGGACGGTACCGAACCCGGGGAGTCGACACCGCTCGTCACCGGGGACGGCACCTGGTCCTGCCGCGGGGCGGCAGCTCCGCGATAGACCGCGCTGAAGGCCAGGGCCACCATCCCGATCCCCATCAGCACGGCGAGAAGCCAGGCGACGGGCCGGTGCCAGCGCGCGCTGCCCCGGTAGGGGCGCAGAGCGCCTCCGTGGCGTCCGTAGGGGCCGTCCAGGTCCTCGTCGTCGCCGTAGGGCCGGTCGAGACCGTACGAGCCGTCGGGGGCCCGGCCGCGGCTGTACGAGCCGTCCGGGCCGTAGTCGTCGTGGAACTCGTCGTAGAGGTCGTCGTCCAGGGCGCCCCCGCCGGCGCGTGCCCGGCCCGCTTCTGCTTCCGCCCGGGCCTGCGCGGCCTCGAGCAGGCGCTCCACAGCGGTCGGCTCGTGTATCTCGGCGGACCGCACGAAGGCCTCGTCGAACACCACGGAGGCGAAGTCCTCGTCCGCGCCCCCGCGGTCGTCGTCGGGCTCCCAGCCGTCCGGGAACGGCTTGCCCCCCACGTCGTCCGGCACGGGTTCAGCGTAGCCCCGGCGGCGCGTTTTGGGCAGAGTGCCCGCGAATCCGCACGTCCCCGCCGAGGCGCACCGGGGCCGCCCGCACTACCGGACGTGGCCGTCGCCCGTGACGATGTACTTGGTCGATGTCAGTTCCGGCAGGCCCATCGGGCCCCGGGCGTGCAGCTTCTGCGTGGAGATGCCGATCTCGGCGCCGAAGCCGAACTCGCCTCCGTCCGTGAAGCGGGTGGACGCGTTCACCGCCACCGTCGTCGAATCGACCAACTGGGTGAACCGGCGGGCCGCCGCCTGCGAAGTGGTGACGATCGCCTCCGTGTGCCCGGAGGACCAGAGCCGGATGTGCGCCACGGCGGCCTCCAGCGACTCCACGACCGCCGCCGCGATGTCGTAGGACAGGTACTCGGTCTCCCAGTCCTCCGGCGTCGCCGCCACGACCGTCGCCTTCGAGCCCTCGGCGTGCTCCAGCACTCGCTCGTCGCCGTGCACGGTCACCCCCGCCTCGGCCAGCGCGTCGAGGGCCCGCGGCAGGAAGTCCGCCGCCACGTCCTTGTGGACGAGGAGGGTCTCGGCGGCGTTGCAGACGCTGGGGCGGTGGGCCTTGGAGTTGATCAGGATGTCGACGGCCATGTCCAGGTCCGTCTGCGCGTCCACGTACACGTGGCAGTTACCGGTGCCCGTCTCGATGACGGGGACCGTCGACTCCTCCACGACCGTGCGGATCAGCGAGGCGCCGCCCCGTGGGATCAGTACGTCGACCAGACCGCGGGCGCGCATCAGTTCGCGCACGGAGTCCCGGCTCTCCCCCGGCACCAGCTGCACCGCGTCGGCCGGCAGTCCCGAGCCGCCCACCGCGTCACGCAGCACCCGCACCAGGGCGGTGTTGGAGGCGTAGGCGGACGACGACCCGCGCAGCAGCACCGCGTTGCCGGACTTCAGGCAGAGCGCCGCGGCGTCCACCGTGACGTTGGGCCGCGCCTCGTAGATGATGCCGACCACTCCGAGCGGAACCCGCACCTGGCGCAGGTCGATGCCGTTGGGGAGGGTGGACCCGCGGACCACCTCACCGACCGGGTCGGGCAGTGCCGCCACGGCCCGGACGTCGGCGGCGATCGCCCGGATCCGCTCCGGGGTGAGCGTGAGCCGGTCGACGATCGACTCGCTCGTCCCCGCCTCGCGGGCCCGCGCGACGTCCGCGGCGTTGGCCTCGACGATCTCGCTGGTGCGTACTTCCAGCGCGTCCGCGATCGCCAGCAGCGCGTCGTCCTTGGCAGCGCGCGGGAGTGGCGCGATGTCGGCGGCGGCGGCGCGTGACCGGTAGGCGGTCTGGACGACCGGGGACATGTTGTCGTAGGGCGAAAGCGTGGTCATGCCCGCAGGGTAGTGCGCGGGCCACCGGCATCCGCGTCATATCCCGTGATGCGAGACAGGCGTCCCATCGCGGCGGAGACGGACGTCCGTTTCGGCGGGGACGGGCGTCCCATCGCGGCGCGGACGAGCGTCCCGTCTCATGGACCTCCGCGGTCCCGCCCGCCCGGCCCATCCGCCTGCCTGCCCCTGCCTGCCCCGCGTACCACGGTCCGCCGGAGGAGCGGGGCGACCTGCGCCCCGCGGCCGCGGTACCGGTCGCACCCTCCCCCGCGCGGTGCGGCCGGTCAGTACGGGTGGACTCCCACCGGGGCCGCGGGGGGCGGGCCGTAACCCTCCGCGATGCGCTGGTGGTAGGTCTCCCGGTCGATGACCTCCAGCCCGACGATCTCCCAGGGCGGCAGTCCCGCACTGGAGCGGTGCTCGCCCCACAGCCGCAGGGCCACAGCCGCGGCGTCGTGCAGGTCGCGGGCCTCCTCCCAGTAGCGGACCTCCGCGTGGTCGTTGGCGTACCGGCTGGTCAGCAGGAAGGGATGGTCGTTCGCCAGCTGTTCGAGGCCACGCCTGACCTCCTTCAGCGGTGTCTCGCTGCCGGAGACGCTGAGAGTGATGTGCCACAGCTTGGACGTGACCCGCTCCCCGTCCGTCACCACCGGTTCGTGCTCGGCGGTGCGGTCGGCGGGCGGGCCGTGGAAGTCGGCACCCGCACCGACGCTGGTCAGGGCACGGCTGCCCGTTCCGCGGGGCGGCGCCCCCGGGCGCGCTCGTCTCACCGGCGGCCTCCTGTGAATGCGTAGCGGTGCTGAATGCATGGCGGTGCTGACCCTTTGTACCCCTGCCACAAAGTTGACCAGTCCGGGGCGGGGCTTGGGGCGGTTTTGGTGAAGCTCTCCGGCGGGAGATCGGACTTTCAGCCGTTTCAGGGAGCCGGGCGGGGCGTCAGGACGACCAGATCGTCCCTGTGTACGACCTCACGCTCGTAAGCGGGGCCCAGCTCCCGTGCAAGGTCTCGCGTGGAGCGTCCGAGCAGTTGGGGGATCTCCTTGGCGTCGAAGTTGACGAGGCCGCGGGCGACCGCGCGGCCCGCCGGATCCCGCAGTTCCACGGGGTCGCCCGCCGAGAACTCGCCCTCGACGGCGGAGATACCCGCGGGCAGCAGCGAGGTACGTCGCTCCACCACGGCCCGCACGGCTCCGTCGTCGAGGACGAGCGCGCCCTGCGGCGTCGAGGCGTGGGCCAGCCAGAGCAGCCGGTCGGCCGAGCGCCGCCCGGTGCGGTGGAAGTACGTGCCGGTGTCCCGGCCGGCGAGGGCGTCGGCGACCCGGCTCGCGGAGGTGAGGACGACGGGGATGCCCGCGGCGGTGGCGATCCGGGCGGCCTCCACCTTGGTCACCATCCCCCCGGTGCCGACTCCCGCCTTGCCGGCGCTGCCGATCGTGACGCCCTCCAGGTCGGCCGGGCCGCTCACCTCGGCGATGCGGGAGGTGCCGGGGGTGCTCGGGTCGCCGTCGTAGAGGCCGTCCACGTCGGAGAGCAGGACGAGGAGGTCGGCGTGGACCAGGTGCGCGACGAGCGCCGCGAGGCGGTCGTTGTCACCGAAGCGGATCTCGTCCGTGGCCACCGTGTCGTTCTCGTTGACGACCGGCAGGGCTCCCATCTCCAGGAGCTGGTCCAGCGTGCTGTAGGCGTTGCGGTAGTGGGCCCGCCGGCTGGTGTCGTCGGAGGTGAGGAGCACCTGGCCGACGCGTACGCCGTAGCGGGCGAAGGACGCGGTGTACCGGGCGACGAGCAGTCCCTGGCCGACGCTGGCCGCGGCCTGCTGGCGGGCGAGGTCCTGGGGTCTGCGGACGAGCCCGAGGGGGGCGAGGCCGGCCGCGATGGCGCCGCTGGAGACGAGGACGATCTCCCGCTCCCGGCCGCTCCTGACCTTGGCGAGCACGTCCACGAGTGCGTCGACCCGGTCGGCGTCCAGACCGCCGGCCGCGGTGGTGAGCGAGGAGGACCCGACCTTGACGACGATCCTGTGGGCACCGGTCACACCCGGCCTGGCAGCTGACACGCACTTCCTCACACTCTGGCTCGCCCCGAGCCTCCCTGGGAGACCCGCCACCCGGCCGCCCGCCGGCACCGCCTCGACGTGCGGGGGCGGGGGGCGGGCAGGGCCGGCGGCACCGGCCCGGATCCGCGTCCTCGGCCCGAGTGGCGGGAGGGTCCGAAGTGGCGGGAGTGGCCGAAGTGGCCTCTCCCCCGCACAGCACAGTACGCGAACGGCCCCGTCGGGCGCTTGCCGTTCCGCCCGGTGGACGGGGTGGCGGGAGCGCCGGGCGGGGCCGGACGGTACGGGCGCGCGGCCGGGTCAGCCGTTGCCGAGCGCCAGCATCCGGTCGACGACCCGCGCCGAGGCCAGCCCGTCGGAGGGCTCGCAGAAGTCCTGCTTGAACCGGTCGTACTTCTCCTTGTACTTCTCCTTCACGTCGTCGATGTTCACGATCGCGTCGACGAGCTCGTCCGACGTCTTGATCAGGGGGCCCGGCGCCCGGGAGGTGAAGTCGAAGTAGAAGCCCCGCAGGGTGTCGCGGTAGTGCTCGAGGTCGTACGTGAAGAAGAGCATCGGCCGGCCGGAGTGCGCGAAGTCGAACAACACGGAGGAGTAGTCCGTGATGAGCACGTCGGCGATCAGGTAGAGGTCGGCGATGTCCGGGTAGTACGTGACGTCCCAGACGAAGCCCTGTCCGGCGCCCGGGATGCTGTCGAGGACCTTGTGGTGCTTGCGGTAGAGGAGGACGTGGTCGTCGCCGATCCTCTTCTGCGCCGCCTCGACGTCGATCTGGTTGTCCAGCTTGAAGCGCCGGCCGCCGTAGCGCTGGTCGTCGCGCCAGGTGGGCGCGTACAGGACGACCTTCTTGCCGGCGGGGATGCCGAGCTTCTCCCTGACCGCCGCGGCCCTGGCCACCCGGTCCGGGGCGTGGAACACGTCGTTGCGCGGGTAGCCCGCCTCCAGCACCTCGCACTGCAGCCGGAAGGCGTTGGTCATGATCGGGGTGGTGAAGGCGTTCGGCGTGACGAAGAGGCTGTACTGCCGCGAGCGCTGGGGAAGGCTCCCGATGTAGGCGAGGTTGGCCTGCGGGGTGCCGAGCAGGTCGGCGCCGATCCGCTTGAGCGGGGTGCCGTGCCAGGTCTGGACGACGACCTGGCCCTCCCGCCGGACGAACCATTCGCGGATGCCACCGTTGGTCACGATGTAGCGGCTGCGGGCCAGGGCCTCGTACCACTCCTTGCTGGCCCACTCCACACCGCGCACGCCGGGCGGCAGGACGACCTGCTGGTCGTGGACCATCGCGATGTGCTCGACGTCCACGCCGCGGCGCATCAGCTCCTCGTAGACCGCGCGCGGGGAGTCGGAGAACTGCTTGCCGCCGAAGCTGTTGTAGAGCACGGCCTCACGCAGCGGCAGCTCGCGCTGCTCGGCGGTGAACCCCTCGCGCAGCAGCGACTGCCGGTAGGCCCCGCGGATCTCGGGGTCCAGGACCCCGCCGGACTCGAGATAGACGCGGTCGTACTCGAACCTCTCCACCGTGTACGTCCGGTGCGCGCCCTGATGGCTCAGGGGCAGGCTCCCGACGAGGTCGGGGCGGATGGTCACGGGCACGTCGTGCCGGTGGTCCCACTCGCTGAGGGCCCGCAGGAAGGGCAGCCAGCGTCCGGCGCGCAGGGGGAGCGTTCCCTCGTACGCCGGCATGGTGTCGGGGGTCACGCGGGCGGTGAAACGGCCGTCCGCGAAGGTGACCGGGAACGGCTTGTCCTCGTTGCGGCCGCTGTGCCGCAGGACGAACTTCATCTTCTCGGCGGGCCCGGCGTACGTGCCGGTGAGCACCAGTTCGCCGTCCTTCGACCATTCCACGCGGTCGACGAGGGGCTGGGGTGTCCGCACCTGCGGGGAGAAGTTGCCCGCCCCGTCGGTGCGCACCGCGAACTCCAGGCCGTCCGGCAGCTGCCGGACCGTGGTGCGCAGGCTCCGGCCGATGGTGGCCCGGCGCGTCGTCCCGTCGGCGAACACGATGAACGCACGGAAGGTCCGGGCCCTGCCGGGGCCCACACCGTCGACCGGCAGCTCGGCGTAGGGCACCCGCCCGCCGAACCGGATCCAGCCGTCGGCACCCGGGCCCTGCTCCTCGAGCGGGAAGTCGGCGGCGTACTCGGTGGGTTCGTGATCCAGGCGCAGTGCCACGGGCTTCTTGCCGGTGGTGGCCAGCGCGCGGGAGCGCAGGGTCACCGCCATGCCCTCGGCGTCCAGCTCCTGGGAGTCGATCTCGGCCGGGACGACGTCCACGGTGAGCTTGAGCCGGTTGCGGTCGAAGCCGGTGACCACCCTCACGCCGTCGTCGACGAAGCGGACCGAGCTGTGACCGGTCGCGCCGGTGGTGCCCTTGAGCACACTGCCCACGGACATCCCGCCGGGCCGGGGGATGCCGATGCCCAGGCGCCAGGTACCGGGCTGCCAGTGGCCGCGGGTCCGCAGGCGCGACGGGTCGACGGTGACTTCGAAACCCGACCAGTCGTAGTGGTGGTGGGCGCTCTTCGCCTCGGTGGTCGCCATGGGCTCCAGGACGGTACGCAGGCGCAGCGGCACGGCGCTCTTGCTTCCCTGGCGCCGGAGCACGGCGACGCGCAGCGAGCGTCTGCCCGTCGCGGAGGGCACGTTGGGGATGTAGGCGTACCCGCGCAGCCGGAGGCGCCCGTCCTGCCAGGCCAGGCCGAGGAGTTTGCTGCGGACGGGGAGTTCCTTGCGCGTGAAGTTGCGCACGGCCGGGGGCAGCGAGGAGGTCTCTATGCCCGGGATCTCGACTCGGGCCCGCCGCAGGCCCTTCACGGCGAACGCCCCGGGGTTCGCCCGCTCGTACTCCAGGAGCCGCACGAGCTCGTCACCGCGCCCGGTGGCCGCGAGGTGCCATTTGACGCGGGCGATCGGGGAGAACTTGCGGACCAGCTTCGGAGTGGCCTGCGCCAGAAACTCCTTGGCCGCGCTGTGGAAGGCGGGGCGCTCCTCGACCGGCGTCTCCGGGAAGTACTTCATGAGCCGGCTGAGCTCTTCGGGAATGGTTTCGACGGTTCGGGACGCCACGGCGAGAGGGCCTTTCCGAGGACTACAGGTGAACCCCAGGAAGACGGGGCGCGAATCAGACGCATAATAAGGCTTCGGCGCCGCTCCACAGTAAGCCGTGGTCTCCCTCACACGGCAGTCGCCCCCGTGTGCGAGCGGCCGCCCCGGAGCCGCTCGTCGTACTCCGGTGCCCCGTCAGGCCCGCCGGGTGAGCCCCGCGGGCAGGGCTGCCCGCAACGTCCTGCGGGCCTTGCGCACGAGACGGCGCGCGAGGGACGAGGCCGTCGAGGCGGGCGGCTCGATCCTTTCGCCGCCCACCCACTCGGTCACCGTGACCCGGTACGCCGATTCGGGCAGCGCGGGCCCCTCGCCGAAATGGGGATACGCCAGGTAGAGCCGGGCCGGGCGCTCCTTGCGGACGATCTCGGGCTCATGCCCCTCCGTCATGAACCGCAGGATGCCCAGGAGCAGGTCCAGCCTCCCCTTGGCGACGCAGATCAGGCGCAGTCTCTCGTTGACCTTGAGGGAGTTCGCCAGCCCGCGAGTCCAGTAGGCCTCCATGAGCGGGGCGGCCAACTCCATCTTCCGCTTCTGCACCGCCGCCGGCTGCTTCAGGAGCCGGGGCCCGAACTGGGGAAGCAGCGTGATGACGAACGGCCGCACCATCAGCGCGTCCCGCTCCGGCCCCGGAGGCACGTACTCGGCGATGAGCGCCGTCAACGCGCGTGCGGAATCGAAGCGGAGTTCGTAACTTCCGCTCTTGGTGACGTGTTTGCCGTCGTCGCGGCCCACCAGGTAGTAGCAGGTGTAATCGGCGACGACCGAAACGCCGTTGCCCCGCAGATAGGCCTCCAAAGTGAAGAGGGCGTCCTCTCCCGTCCTCAGTTTCTCGTCGAACGACATCCCGAGCTGGACGAGGAGCTCGCGCCGGAAGAGTTTCTGGGCACTCAGCGTGAATTTGACCTGGGAGAAGAAGATGTCGGCGTGTTCGACGGTCTGCTTCCACATCGACTTGGCCGCGCCCCGGTTCACGCCGACCACCTTGCCGAGCACCACGTCCGTCCCGGCCCGGTCGCCCATCGCGACCAGCCGTTCCAGGGCCTCCTCACCGAAGTAGTCGTCGGCGTCCAGGAAGAAGACGTACCGGCCCCGGGCGAGGCCGAGTCCGACGTTGCGCGGGCCGCTGGGGCCGCCCGAGTTGGCCTGGTGGACGACCCTCGTGTCGATGGCGGTCCGCGCGGCGAACTCGTCCAGGTACTCCCCCGTGCCGTCGGTGGACCCGTCGTCGACGGCGACGATCTCGATGCGTTCGGCACTCAGTGTCTGCGCCTCGACGGATTCGAGGCAGCGGATCAGGTAGGGCATCGCCTGGTACGCGCCGATGACGACGCTGACATCCGGTGTATCGCTGCTCATCGTTCCCCGGTCCGTGACGTTCGCATTGGTCGGAAGAAACGATGGAACGACAATTCGTGTCCGGCTGTGCGGACAGACACGCGAACGGCCCGTACGCTTCCCTCCCGGAGGAAGACGTACAGGCCGTTCCATGCGTTGCCTCGTGATCCGGGCCCTTTTCGGACATCCGTCCGGCGTTCGTCGTCAGGGCCGGAGTCTCCCGGGGGTCAGCGCGCCACCGTGGCCTCGCCGCCGGCGCCGCTCCCGGCGTCCGGCACCAGCGCGTCGGGGTCGGCCGCCAGCTCGGCCGCGGCGACCTTCTCCGCCACCCCGTCGCCCGTGCCGGCGGCCGTCGCCTCCGGGTCCGGCAGTGGCTCGATCTGTGCGCCGAGGCGCTGGGCCACACCCGCGTTGCGGGCCTCGGCCTTGGCGGTCAGCGCGCGCACGGCGGCGTTGAACTGCTCCATGGAGGTCGGCTCGTCCGGACCCAGCAGGTAGCGCTTCAGCTCACGGCGCGGCCCGGCCAGCGGGTCCCCGGCCGGGTCGGACACGGCGTCCAGCAGCCGCCCCACCTCCGCGGCGCTGTTGGACAGGATGACGGCGGCCCGTACGGCGGTGTTCTGCCGCTTGAACTCCTCGGCTCCCAGCTCGGCCGAGTCGGTGACCGCGTACGGCTTGCCGCTCGCGATGAAGTCGGAGACCACGCTGGAGATGTCGGAGACCATGGCGTCGGACTGGTTGAAGCAGTCGTACAGCTTCGGCTGGGCGCCGGTCACCGTGCGGTGCTCCCACCAGCCGAAGGAACGCCAGTAGGCGTCGTTCCACCGGGTGCGCAGCACTTCGAGCTCCGCCTGCCGCGCCGGGTCGGCGAGCGAGACCCGTGACTCCTCCGCCTCGTCGCCTCCCGCGCGTCCGGGCTGCGCCAGCGCGGCCAGGCGGGTCTCGATCTTCGCCAGCTCGGCCTTGGCGGCCTGGTGTCCCGCGGCCGCGGCGGATGCCTCCTTCGCCCAGCGGGGGTCGGCCGCGCGGTCCTCGGCCGCCTTCGCGATCAGCGCCTTGATCCTGAAGTCGGCCGCCTTGGCCTTGGCACTGCGGATACCGGTGAAGGGGTGCGGCTTGTAGATCACGCGCACGGGCCGGTCCGCGTCCAGCAGCCTGCGGACGATGTTCTCCCCGGCCAGCAGGATGGAGGTGTTGCCGGGGTTGTCGTCCCAGCCCTCCCAGGTGGGGGCGTACAGGACCGTGGGGATCGGATTCCTCGTGGTTCCGGTCCAGCTCTCGATGGGCGCCAGCTGCGGGCGCCCGACCTCCACGATGTCCTCGTCGCGGACGCCCACGTCGGCCAGCGCGTACCGGTCCCGGCCCGCGCGGCCCGCGGTCCACACCTCGTCGTACACCTTGGAGAAGGGGTTGACGCTGGCGAGCTTGTCGCTGTCACCGTGCCCGATGAAGACGTGCTTCATGGTCGGGACGCGCAGTATGTGGATGTTCTTGCCGACGTTGGCCGGATACAGGCAGACACGGACGGTGGAGAGTTCGAGGTTCATCAGGTGGGTGCCGGCCGGGATGCAGACCACGGGCACGGAGGTGTCGGCGAGCTGGGGCACGAGGGTGCGCTCCCGCATGATGACGAGCGGGCGGCCCTCGACGGCGGCCATGGTGTCGAGCCACATGTTGCCCTGGTAGGCCGACTCGTTC
Organism: Streptomyces sp. NPDC005899; assembly: GCF_040629645.1. Taxonomy (NCBI): domain Bacteria; kingdom Bacillati; phylum Actinomycetota; class Actinomycetes; order Kitasatosporales; family Streptomycetaceae; genus Streptomyces; species Streptomyces sp. NPDC005899. Next base: position 28,595 of record NZ_JBEXWB010000014.1, read on the forward strand.
GAGCCGGAGAAGTAGAGCACGACGGTGGGCCGGTACTCCCGCAGCCAGGTGTCCAGCGCCTTCAGGACCGCCGGTGCCGACGGCACCAGCTGGCTGCGGCGCACGTACGGGAGGAGCAGCGCGGTGTAGACGGTCCCCAGGAGCAGCGTGACGCCCGCGCAGGCGTAGCCGAACGCGTCCTGGCCGGTCTCCGCCGCGACCAGGATGCCCGCGACCGCGGGGATGTCCAGGTGCAGCATCTTCTCGGCGGACCGGTTCAGCAGCCGCTGCGGGGGGGCGTCGGGGATGCGGACGGCGTGCAGGTCCACGTTGCGGGTGACGATCGGCATGGTGCGGCGCAGCCGGATCAGGGTCGTCAGCGCGCCGTGCGGGGCCTGGAGGCCGTAGAAGGCCAGGAAGCACGCCACCGCCACGAAGAAGAGCGGCTCCTCCGCGAGGTCCAGCCGGGCCAGCAGCAGGACGACCATGAGCTGCCGGAGCAGGAAGCGGATCGGCAGCCCCGCCCGCACCGTGGCGAGCCGGTTGACCAGATAACTGCCGCGCTGGTGCAGGTACCAGTCGGTGACGTACGTGACAGCCGTGGCCGCCGCGAAGAACCAGATGTCGGGAAGAAGCGCGGCGATCATGACGCAGGGATAGCCCAGCGTCATCAGTATCGCCGCCGCGAGTTCTGACCGGCTGCCCACACGGGCCAGGCGAATGGCTGTCGAAATCACGAAGAACCTGCTCCAGGGGGTGCCGGTTGTTTCACGTATGGAGGGAAATGTGAAGGTGCGGCTTCACGCATACGGGCCTCCGCGGTCGCTTTTCAGCAATCACAGAGGCCCGCAAAAGTACATTTGTCAAGAATTATTACACAGCTTCCTGACGGTCCAGCACGGAGGCCAGTGCCTGCTCGAAGCCGGACGATCCGGCGGCGTCACGCGTCGGGTCCTGCTGCCTCACGTCGATGACGTGGCCGGTCAGCGCGGACAGGAGCACGTCAAGGGAGGTACGCGCCACGGCCTCGGAGGAGAGCAGGGACCCGTCGGGCTCCTTGCCGAACGCCTTCGTCCGCATCGGGGTCGCCGTGCGCTCGGGGTTCACGCAGTTGACCCGGATGCCGTCGGCCGCCCACTCGTCGGCCAGCGCCTGCGTGAGGTTCACCATGGCGGCCTTGGTGGAGGAGTAGAGGCTGTACTCCGCACGCCCCCGGGTGTAGCTGCTGGAGGTGTACAGCAGCAGCTGCCCCTTGGTCTCGGCCAGGTACTTGTACGAGGCGCGGGCGATCTGCACGGGCGCCAGGTAGTTGACGTTCAGCGCTTCCTGGATCGTCGCGCTGTCGGTCTCGGCCAGCTTGCCGATGCGCAGGACGCCGGCGGTGTTGATGACGTAGTCGACCCGCCCCGTCTCCGCGTACGCCTTGGACAGGGCCTCGTCGACGTGCTCCGGGTTCTCCACGTGCGTCCCCGTGGTGGAGCGGCCGAGCGCGTACACGCTGGCGCCGTAGCCCTCGGCCAGCGCGGCGATGTCCGCGCCGATGCCGTACGAGCCGCCGAAGACCACGAGCGTCCGGCCGGAGAGCAGCTCACGGTAGGCGGCCTCGTCGGCCTGCTGCGGGGCCGCGGTGGAGGCCAGCTGGAAGAGCTTGTCGGTGATGAAGACGTCGACCGGCTGGGTCACCTTCATGTTGTACTCGTCGCCCGCGACCACGTGGATCGGCACGTCGGGAAGGTACTTCAGGACCACCGAGCAGTCATCGGTGGCCTGGAAGTTCGGGTCGCCGGCCGCGACCTCGTACGCCTTGCGGATCGTCGACAGCTTGAATGCCTGCGGAGTCTGGCCGCGGCGCAGCCGGGACCGGTCCGGGACGTCGGTGATGAACTCGCCGTCCTCGCCGTGGGTGCGCGTCACGATGATCGTGTCGGCCGACGGGATGGCTACGTCCACGGCCTGGTACCGGTCGAGCGCGGCGACGCAGTCCTTGATGACGCGCTGTGACAGCAGGGGGCGCACGGCGTCGTGGAAGAGGACGTTGCGCTCCTCGCCCTCGGCGAGGCCCTCGCCGAGCGCCGCGATGGCCCGCTCGGTGGTCTCGTTCCGGGTGCTGCCGCCCTCGATGATCCTGGTGACCTTGGTCAGTCCGGCCTTGGCGACGATCTTCTCCACCTCGGGCACGAACCCGGGCGCCATCAGCACGATGACGTCGTCGATGTCCTCGGCGTTCTGGAAGATGGTCAGCGTGTGCTCGATGACGGCCTTGCCGGCGATCTTCAGCAGCTGCTTGGGGATCGACAGCCCTACACGCTGGCCGGTACCACCGGCGAGCACGACCGCTGTGGTCCGGGGCTTGGCTTCGTGCGGCACAGACACAGACGACCTACCTTGCGATGACAGGGGGGAACGGTGTGATGGTCGCACTCTCCGTGACCGTCTCGCAAGGTGGACGTTTACCGGGCCCCGCCTCAGGGAAACCCGCAGTTCACCCGCTGGCCAGGCAGATTGCCCCGGCGGGGCCCGCACCCCGGGTGACCGACCCCACAGACGTGTTACCCGATCCGTACATCACCGGCCGCGGGACCGGCTCCTACCTGGCAGTTCCCTGTGAATCCGGGCGCCCCGCGCGGCGGGGCGCCCGGTTCGCCGGCTAGAAGGGGTCGAACTCGTCGAACTCGCGCTGCACCACGTCGCGCTCGGACTCGCGCTCGCGGCGGCGCTGCGCCGCGGGGCGCGGGGCTTCGAGGCGGTGGTCCTCACCGCGGCGCCCCAGCATCTCGGCACCGGCGGCCATGGTCGGCTCCCAGTCGAAGACGACGGCGTTCTCCTCGGGTCCGATGGCCACGCCGTCACCGGCCTGGGCACCCGCCTTGCGGAGCTCGTCCTCGACACCCAGACGGTTGAGCCGGTCGGCGAGGTACCCGACCGCCTCGTCGTTGTTGAAGTCGGTCTGGCGGATCCAGCGCTCGGGCTTCTCGCCCCGTACGCGGTAGATGCCCTCGTCGTCCTTCGTGACGGTGAAGCCCGCGTCGTCGACGGCCTTCGGACGGATGACGACCCGGGTCGACTCCTCCTTCGGCTTGCTGGCGCGCGCCTCGGCGATGATTCCGGCGAGCGCGTACGAGAGCTCGTTGAGCCCCTTGTGCGCGATGGCCGAGACCTCGAAGACGCGGTAGCCGCGTGCCTCCAGGTCCGGGCGGATCATGTCGGCGAGCTCCTGGCCGTCGGGGATGTCGACCTTGTTCAGGGCGACGATGCGCGGACGGTTCTCCAGCCCGCCGTACAGCCGAAGCTCCTCCTCGATCATGTCGAGGTCGGAGACGGGATCGCGGTCCGACTCCAGCGTCGCGGTGTCGAGGACGTGCACGAGGACGGAGCAGCGCTCCACGTGCCGCAGGAACTCCAGGCCCAGGCCCTTGCCCTGGCTGGCGCCGGGGATGAGCCCGGGGACGTCCGCGATGGTGTAGACGGTCGAACCGGCGGTGACGACGCCCAGGTTGGGCACGAGGGTCGTGAACGGGTAGTCCGCGATCTTCGGCTTGGCGGCGGAGAGCACCGAGATCAGCGAGGACTTGCCGGCGCTCGGGTAGCCGACGAGGGCGACGTCGGCGACGGTCTTGAGCTCCAGGACGATGTCCCGGCTCTCCCCCGGCTCACCGAGCAGTGCGAAACCGGGCGCCTTGCGGCGTGCGGAGGCCAGCGCGGCGTTGCCGAGGCCGCCGCGGCCGCCCTGGCCGGCGACGAAGGTGGTGCCCTGGCCGACCATGTCCGCGAGGACGTTGCCGGCCTTGTCCAGCACGACGGTGCCGTCCGGGACGGGCAGCACGAGGTCCTGGCCGTCCTTGCCGGAGCGGTTGTCACCCGCGCCGGGCTGGCCGTTCGTGGCCTTGCGGTGAGGGTGGTGGTGGTAGTCCAGCAGCGTGGTGACGGACTGCTCGACGACGAGGATCACGTCGCCGCCGCGTCCGCCGTTGCCCCCGTCGGGGCCTCCCAGCGGCTTGAACTTCTCACGGTGTACGGAGGCCACGCCGTGGCCTCCGTTACCCGCGGCGGCATGCAGCTCGACGCGGTCCACGAAGGTGGTCATGGTGGGTGCCTCCAGGTACAGCGGAAAAAGTACGGGATTGTCTCTTGACGTAACGCGCCGAGGGCGGACCCGCTTCCCCGATTACCGGGAAAGCCGAGATCCGCCCTCGGAAGGTGCTGAGTCGTTCAGCCGGTCGCTGCCTGGATCAGGCGGCGACGGGAACGATGTTCACGACCTTGCGGCCGCGGTGCGTACCGAACTCCACCGCACCGGCGGTCAGCGCGAACAGCGTGTCGTCGCCGCCACGGCCGACGCCCGTGCCCGGGTGGAAGTGGGTGCCGCGCTGGCGGACCAGGATCTCACCGGCGTTGACGGCCTGACCGCCGAAGCGCTTCACGCCGAGCCGCTGAGCATTGGAGTCGCGCCCGTTCCGAGTGGACGATGCGCCCTTCTTGTGTGCCATGTGTTCTCAGTCCCTTACTTCGCAGCCGCGGGGATACCGGTGACCTTGATCGCCGTGTACTGCTGGCGGTGACCCTGACGGCGGCGGTAACCGGTCTTGTTCTTGTAGCGAAGGATGTCGATCTTCGCGCCCTTGTGGTGGTCCACGATCTCGGCCTGGACCTTGATGCCGTCCAGCACCCAGGGGTCGCTGGTCACGGCGTCACCGTCGACAACGAGCAGGGTCGAGAGCTCGACCGTGTCGCCAACCTTGGCGGTGGGAATCTTGTCAACCTCAACGATGTCGCCGACAGCAACCTTGTGCTGGCGACCACCGCTGCGCACGATGGCGTACACGCGGATCTCTCTCTCACTCGGAACGGATCCCCTGATGCCAGCCGCCCGCACGGGCCGGGGCCCGCGACAGTCCGGAAGGATGAGCGGCCTCCCCCGGGGACGGATCACCGGGAGGGATGTGCTCAGGGGTAGGCGCACAGAAACACGCCGAGGGTCAAGATTACGGGGCGGGGTGCGGGGGGTCAAACCGGGGTGGTGGGCGAAGCCAGGCCCCACACGTCCGTGCAGTCGTACAGACAGTCGCCCCGAGCGGCGCCGCGATGGGCCACAGGTGCAGGGCTCCCGACTCGCCGTCCCGCAGGCTGCGGCAACCAGGGCATCACACTGAGCCGACAACTGCTCGGAGCCCGTTCGGGACCTGCCTGGTGGGCTACCTCACCAACGGCGCCCTCCCCCTACGAAAGCACAGGGCGTCGCGGACGCGGTCCGCGACGCCCTGTCGCTGCCGACCCCGCCGTGAAGGCAGGCGCGACCACAAGGGGCACCACACTCGGCCTGCTCCGGATACTGCGACCGAGTGCCTGCATCCACCTGAGAGGACGCCGCTGATACATGGGTCCCCACAGTCCGGCCGCTACCGCTTTCACCCCACTTCCCCGTTCGCGGCGTTAAGCGATCGATACCGCGCGTGGACGAGCGCCAATGCCTTCTTGTCCTCACGCGGAACTGAAGCAGAAGCCCGAACAGGAGCTGTGCGGCCTGCTGGTCCTGGTGTCCCGAGTTCCGGAGACGGACACCACAGGTAGCGCCTCCCGAGGACGAACGCTCACCTTTTCGTACGACCAGCTACTCCGGGAAGCCACGCCCGATCGACCGAGATCGAACCCAGGCCACGAACATGACGGCCGAATGGCAGGTTATGTTCGGCGCTTCATTCCCAGACTGTCTCGACCTTCTCCATATGTTGCCTGCCATTCAGCACAACGCCCTGAAACGGAAGTCGATACCTTCAGGCCAGTCGGCTCTCGTATGCGGCGAAACCCTCTCCGACCCGCCTCGTGAACCCGTCGTAAACCCGGGAGTTGGGCACAACCACGGCACGTTCCTCCCAGCGGCGTCCCATCCCCGGTAACCGCCGAGCTGTGGCCCTTGACTCGTCGGACGAACAGTGCCGGGGCCGTAAGATTCCGGGCACATCCGCATCCCCCGCATCCCCGGAAGGCGCAGCACGTGAACTACAGGGTCCAGCCCACCGCGCAGGTCGACGAGAGTGCCGTCATCGGCGCGGGCAGCAGCGTGTGGGAGCTCGCTCAAATCCGTGAGGGCGCCAGGCTCGGTGAGGGCTGCGTGGTGGGACGCGGCGCCTATGTGGGCACCGGCGTGCAGATCGGGAACAACGTCAAGCTCCAGAACTACGCCCTGGTGTACGAACCGGCCGAGCTCGGCGACGGTGTGTTCGTGGGCCCGGCCGTGGTGCTCACCAACGACCACAACCCGCGCTCGGTCGACCCCGAGGGCAAGCAGAAGCGCGGCGGCGACTGGGAGGCGGTCGGCGTCAAGGTCGCCGAAGGCGCTTCCCTCGGAGCGCGTTCGGTCTGTGTGGCACCGGTACGGATCGGGCGCTGGGCCATGGTGGCCGCGGGGGCCGTCGTCACCAAGGACGTGCCGGACTTCGCCCTGGTCGTGGGCGTGCCCGCCCGAAGGATCGGCTGGGTGGGACCCAGTGGCGTGCGCCTGGTGGAGCACGAGGATGAGCCCGGCGTGTGGGTGTGCCCGCAGACGGGCACGGCGTACGTCGAGAGGGACGGCGTCCTGTCCGAGCGCTGAGCGGCTCGGTGCCGGCTCGTGTGACGCGACTCCGGCGTATCCCGGGGTGTGCGTGTTCTCTCCGGCCGATGGCGCACGGGCGCCTGGCCGACGACTGACCTCGCGTGCTCGCGACCGGCGGCCGGACGGCCGACCACGTCCGCGTCTGCGCTGTCTGCGGCGGTCCGTGCCGTTTCGTACGGCGGACCGGCCGGGCCACCCGGACGGACACCGATTTGTTCGCCCGATCGTTATCAGCTCTCGCCGCCGGCGCCGTCATGCTCCCTTCCGCAGGTGACAGTGCTCCTCACGGCCCCCGAGCCCACCGGACCCTGATCATCGGCGTCCCGGCCATTGCCTACCATTGTGCTGACCTCCCGCGCGTGACCTGATCCAGAAGAAGAGTGCTCAGTGAAAGTCATCAGCATCGTCGGCGCCCGTCCACAATTGGTGAAGCTGGCGCCCATCTCGGCCGCCTTCTCCGCCACGGACCACGAGCACTTCATCGTGCACACCGGGCAGCACTACGACGCCGACCTGTCCGACGTCTTCTTCGACGGTCTGGGAATCCCCTCCCCCGACGTCCACCTGGGCGTCGGTTCCGGCAGTCACGGGGCGCAGACGGGATCGGTGCTCACCGCGCTCGACCCCGTCCTGGAACGCGAGAAGCCGGACTGGGTACTCGTCTACGGCGACACGAACTCGACCATCGCGGGTGCGCTGTCCGCCGTGAAGATGCACCTTCCCGTGGCACACCTGGAAGCGGGGTTGCGCAGTTTCAACCGGCGCATGCCCGAGGAGCACAACCGGGTCCTCACCGACCACTGCGCGGACCTGCTCCTGGCACCGACACAGGAGGCCATGCGGCACCTAGCGGACGAAGGGCTGTCCGCGCGCGCCGAACTGGCGGGTGACGTCATGGTCGACATCTGCCTGCGCATCCGCGACGCGGTGCTGGCCGGTGACCACCCGGCGCCGGCCCTGCCCGCGGGCATCGACCCCACCCGGCCGTTCCTGCTCGCCACCCTGCACCGCCCGGACAACACGGACGACCCGGCACGCCTGGCAGCGATCCTCGACTCCCTCGCCGGTCTGCCGCTCCCGGTCGCCCTGCTCGCGCACCCGCGTCTGGTCGCCCGGGCGGAGGCCCACGGCATCACGCTGCAGAAGGGGGCGGTCCACGTCGGACGGCCGCTGCCCTACGCGGGACTGGTCGCCGCTGTCCTGTCCTCCAGCGGTGTGGTCACCGACTCCGGAGGCCTCCAGAAAGAAGCGTTTCTTCTCGAGCGCGTCACCACCACGATCCGCCCGGAGACGGAGTGGGTCGAGACGGTGAACAGCGGCTGGAACGTCCTGGTGCCCGATCCGCACACGCTGGACGCCCAGGCATGGGCCGAGACGGTGACCCGCTCCGCGCCCACGGCCGACCCGGGTACGCCTTACGGCGATGGCCACGCGGCGGAGAACGTCGTCCGGATCATGGAAGAGTGGAACGGGGGGAGCCGGCGCGCGTGACATGCGGAGGCGCCGTGAGCGGCGTTAATACGTAAATGTCACCGTGCTAGCGTCATAGGTTATGTCAACGTCTCTCAGGTCGGGACTGCCCGCGAATGGCACACGACCTCATGTGATTTACCTGGCCATCGGATTCCCGCCGGCCGCGAAGAGCTGCGCCTACCGCATGCGCGAGACCGCGAACCAGTTCGTCAACGCGGGCTGGGACGTCACGGTGGTCACCATCGCCAAGGAATCCTGGGAGCGGGACTCCGGTATCGACCTCACTCTTCTGGACCAGGTCGATCCCCGTGTGAAGATCGTCGAGCTTCCGTTGGCACGGGAGGATCTGGAGACGGACATCCGCCTCTACGACGAGGCCCGCGCACTCAGGCCCACCGCCTGGAACGCGAGGCTCCGTGCGCGGCACATCGCGGTGTTCCCGGAGGCGAGCTTCGGTGGCTGGCGGCCGGTGCTGGAACAGGCCGTGGTGGACATCCACGAGGAGCACACAGCCGACCTCCTGCTGGCCAGCTGCGTGCCCTACGTCAACCTGGCCGCCGCCTGGAAACTGTGGGAGCACGCCGGTGTTCCCTATGCCGTGGACTTCCGGGACGGCTGGTCCATCGACGTCGTCGAAGGCGTCGAGGCTTTCTCCCAGGATTCCGAACTCGGCCGCTGGGAACAGAAGATCCTGGATCACGCGGTTTCCCTGTGGGTGGTCAACGACCCGATCGCGGAGCACTACCGCACGCGCTATCCGGAATTCGCCGACCGGGTACGTGTGGTGCGCAACGGCTACGACGCGGACAGCTCTCCGGGCCGCGTCCACGCCCCCGACCCGGATTCCGGCCTGGTCTTCGGATACCTGGGGACCGTGAACTTCACGACGCAGCACCTGGAGACGGTGCTCAACGCGTGGCGGGCCGCTCGCGAGCAGGAGCCGCTGCTGGCCAACGCGCGCTTCGAGGTGCGGGGCCACCTCGGTAACGGTGCCAGCCGCGAGGCCAACCGGCACGCCGAGATCCTCAAGCAGGCCGAGGCGGACGGGGTCGTCTTCGGCGGTCCCGCCGCCAAGGCCGAGGTCGCCTCGATCTACGCACGCTGGGACGCGATGGTCCTCATCCTCATCGGTGGCCGCTACGTGACCTCGGGCAAGGTGTACGAGTACATGGCGACGGGGCTCCCCATCGTCTCCGCGCACGTGGTCGAGCACGACGCCTCGAACGTCCTCAAGGGCCATCCCCTGTGGACGGGCGCCGTGGGCCTCGACGAGGAAGCGCTGACCCAGTCCTTCGTCCGGGCCGCGCACATGGCCGTCGACACCAGCGACGCCGTCCACGCGGAGGCGATGGCCCACGCGGACCAGTTCACCCGGGAGACCTTGATGACCGTCGCGGTGGCGGAACTGGTCGACCGGCTCGCCGCGGACCGGGCGTCTGTCGGCACGGCGTCCGCCACTGTCCCCGCCGAGAAGTCGATCGTCACCGGAGGGCCGGCATCGTGACCGAGGTTCTGTTCATCGCGTCCAAAAGACCCCAGCTCGGCCTTCTCCGGGATTCGGTGGCCAAGTTCCAGGACCGGGGGGCCAAGGTCTACCTCGCCGGGACGTTCCACGTGGCCCCCGTCTCCGAGGAACTGGCGCAGATGGGGCTGGAAGGCGTGCGTCAACTGCCCCGGAGCCTCTCCAAGCGGAGCGGGGCACTGCGCCGCAAGGCCGAAGCGTCGCCCGCCGGGATGAGAATTTGGTTCCAGGCGCAGCGTGACCGGTGGCTCCGGCAGCGAGCCACCAACGCCCAGGTCCTCGTAGCCCTGGACCAGCGTTCGGTCTACACCGTGTGGCGGCTCTCCCGGTACAACCCGTCGGCGGAGGCGCACTTCGGGATCGCCGCCGCCCTCGTGGCGCTCGACAAGGTCAAGCGCCAGGGCGCGTCCGTCCGTCACAGCGCGCTGCCGCCGCTCGGCGCCGTCGCGCAGGATCTGCGCCGCACCCTCGACGGTCTGCCCGCCGCCGTGATGCGCACGGCGACCGCTCGGCCCGTCATGCGCTCGACCCTGGGCGCGCGGCTCTGGCGATCGGCCGTCACCGTTCCCGGGATGCCGGTCAAGGCCCGGGTGGCGGCCTCCCGTTACGTGGCGGAGGGCATGCAGTGGGCCGGCCGCACCAGCGGTGCGGCCATAGCGCTCACGTCGGCGGCCTCCAGGATCTCCGACCTCGCGGTCAGGGCGTCACTGCTCGACGAGGGCGTCATGACCGAGATCAACAAGGGGATCAGCCCCCGTGATCTGGGCAAGGCGGTCGACGCCCAGCTCGCCTACGCCGACGAACAGCACGCCGCGGGTCGCGACGACATCGCCTCCGAGGCCCTGAACCGTGCGTTGTTCCTGGGCTTCCACCGGGTCCTGCACATAGACCAGCTCAGTTCACCCCTCGCCGAGGACGCGCAGAAGTACGTCGGGCGCTTCCACAGCTCAGCCGCCTTCCGGGCGATCACCCGGGCCCGCGGCAGGCGGACGCCCCCGGCTCCGGTGCCCACCGACCGGCCTCTGCGCCTGCTCGTCACCACGAGTGCCAACGCGAACTTCCTCCAGCACATCCTGGCGCTGTACGAGAACCACCCGGGTGTGGAGCTCAGGTACCTGGACCTCGCCGCCCAGAAGGCCCTCAAGCGCATCTCCTGGGCGGCGCGCCTCATGCTGGAGGACCGCCTCGCCGACGGGGAGTCCGCCTACCAGGCGGACGTCGAGCGGCTGATGCGTCCGTACCTCGACTGGGCGGACACCGTGTTCCTCGACTGGTCCGTCGGCCCGGCCGCGATGCTCACCACCATCGACCCCGGTGACACCCGCGTCGTGGTGCGGCTGCACAGCTACGAGGCGTTCACCCGGTGGCCCCACATGACGGACTTCTCCCGGGTCGATGACCTGATCTTCGTGGCCCCCCACGTCAAGGACCTGGTCACCTCGCTCGTTCCGCAGCTCCGCGCGGACGGCGCGCCACGCATGCACGTCCTCGACAACGCGATGGACCTCTCGGACTTCGTCCGCCCGAAGGCCCCGGAAGCCCGCTTCAACCTGGGTCTGATAGGCGTGAGCCAGGTGGCCAAGGACCCTCTGTGGGCCATCGACGTGCTCCGGCGCGTGCGGGAGAAGGACGAGCGTTACCGGCTGCTCCTGGTGGGCGGGGACATGGACCCGAAGACCAGCAAGGCGACCAGCGACTACCGGGCCGCGTTCGAGCGGGAGCTGAAGCCCCTCGTCGCTTCGGGTGCCGTGGTGCGCCTGGGCCCGACCGACGACGTACCCGCGATGCTCACCGACATCGGCGTGATCCTGAGCTCGTCGGTGCGTGAGGGCTGCCACGTGGGGCTGATGGAAGGGGCGGCGAGCGGCGCCGTTCCCGTCGCCCGTGACTGGCCCTTCTACGCCGGGCGGCCCAACAGCGCGCGGACCCTCTATCCCGAGGGCTGGGTCGTCGCATCGCCCGAGGAGGCGGCCCGGCGCATCCTGGAGGTCACGTCGAGCGAGGAATCCTGGCTGGCGGCCGGTGAGCTGGCTTCCCGGCACGCCGTCTCCACCTGGGACTGGAGCGTCGTCCAGAAGCAGTTCGACCGGCTGCTGCTCGACGAGGGCTGATTCCACCAGGCTCCTGAGACGGGTGAGGGCCCGTACCCCCGGCCGGGGGTACGGGCCCTCACCCGTCCACTGCCTCTGACCGTCGGCGTCAGGTGCGGGCGGACGGGTGCCGGAGACACCAGCCGGCCCACGCCGAGGTCACCATCGCCCGGACGTCGTGGCGGTACACCCAGCCCAGTTCGCGCCGGATCCGGTCGGCGGACGCCACGACGCGGGCGGGATCGCCGGGCCGACGGCCCTCCACCACGGGTGACAGGTCGTGCCGGCCGGTGATGTCCTGGATGGCGGCCACCATTTCGGAGACCGAGACACCCCGCCCACTGCCGATGTTGAGGACCAGGGACGCCGTGGCGTCCTCGACGAGCCGCCGGGCCGCCGCGACGTGCGCGGTGGCCACGTCCTCGACGTGGATGTAGTCACGGACGCAGGTGCCGTCCGGGGTCTCGTAGTCGTTGCCGAAGACACGCGGCGATTCGTCAGCGGTCAGCCGTTCGAACACCATCGGCACCAGGTTGAACACACCGTCGTCGCCCAGTTCCGGGGAGGCCGCACCCGCCACGTTGAAGTAGCGCAACGAGGCCGTCGCCATCCCGTGCGCGCTGCCTGCCGCAGCGACCATCCACTCCCCGGCGAGCTTGGTCTCACCGTACGGACTGAGCGGACGGCACGGCGTGTCCTCCGTCACCAGATCGACGTCGGGCATGCCGTACACAGCCGCGGACGAGGAGAAGAGGAAACGTCCCACCCCCGCGGCGGCCGCCGCTTCGAGCAGGGTCCGCAGACCGTCGACGTTCTCCCGGTAGTAGTGGAGCGGCCGTCGGACGGACTCCGCGACCTGCTTCTTCCCGGCGATGTGGACGATGCCGGACACCGCGTGCTCGGCCAGCACCCGGTCGAGCAGCTCCCGGTCCAGAACCGAGCCGACGACCAGCGGGGTGCCTTGCGGCAGCCGGTCGGCGCGGCCCGTGCTCAGGTCGTCGAGGACGACGACGGGCTCCTGCCGCACCATCTCCTGCACCACATGGGATCCGATGTAACCGGCTCCGCCGGTGATCAGCCAGGTCATCGGTGATCAGCCGCCGATGACGACGCGGCGGACGCCCGCCCAGTTGGCCGGGTCCGTCGTACGCCGGCCGTCGACCAGGACGCGGACGTCCGGCAGGTCGGCGGCGGCCAGCTCCCGGTACTCGGCGTGGTCGGCCTGGAGGATCGCGGCCGTCACGGCCTGGCCCTCGTGCGGCACGAGGCCGTGCGCGGCCAGTTCCTCGGAGGTGTACATCGGGTCCGAGACGAACGGCACCGCGCCGCGCGCCTTCAGCGCCTCGACGACACCGAAGACCCCGGAGAACGCCGTCTCCTTGACGCCCCCGCGATAGGCGGCGCCGAGCACCAGGACACCTACACCGTCGAGGTCGCCGTAGGCGGCGGCCAGCAGGTCGACGGCGTAGGCGGGCATCGCGGCGTTGGCCTCGCGGGCCGAGCGCACGACGGTGGCCTCGGGGTCGTTCCACAGGTACATCCGCGGGTAGATCGGGATGCAGTGGCCGCCGACGGCGATGCCGGGCTGGTGGATGTGGCTGTAGGGCTGGCTGTTGCAGGCCTCGATGACCTTCTTGACGTCGATGTCGTTCCGGTCGGCGAACCGGGCGAACTGGTTGGCCAGGCCGATGTTGACGTCGCGGTAGGTGGTCTCGGCGAGCTTCGCCAGCTCGGAGGCCTCCGCCGTGCCGAGGTCCCAGACACCGTTCGGGCGCGGCAGGTCCTCGCGCTCGTCGAAGTCGAGCACGGCCTCGTAGAACTCGACACCGCGCTGCGTGGACGCCTCGTCGATGCCGCCCACGAGCTTGGGGTAGCGGCGCAGGTCGGCGAAGACGCGGCCCGTCAGCACGCGCTCCGGGGAGAAGACGAGGTGGAAGTCGCGGCCCGGCGTCAGGCCGGAGCCCTCCGCGAGCATCGGCGCCCAGCGGGTGCGGGTGGTGCCGACGGGCAGCGTCGTCTCGTAGCTGACGAGGGTGCCCGGCTTGAGGCCCGCGGCGATGGCCTTCGTCGCCGAGTCCATCCAGCCGAAGTCAGGGGTGCCCTCGGCGTCCACGAAGAGCGGTACGACGACCACGACCGCGTCGGACGCGGCGACCGCGGCCGTGGTGTCCGTCGTCGCGGAGAGCAGACCGGCGCCGACGGTCTCCTTGAGCTTGACGTCGAGGTCGTGCTCGCCGGGGAACGGCTCGGTGGCCGCGTTGACCAGCTCCACGACCTTCGCGTTGACGTCCGCGCCGATGACCTTGTGGCCCTTGGCGGCGAACTGCACGGCGAGCGGAAGGCCGATCTTGCCGAGCGCGACTACACAGATGTTCATCGGATTACTTTCCTCTTCAGCCTGGACAGCTTCCGGCGCAGGCGCCTGAACACGCCGGTCTTGGTCTCCCACAGCGGCGCCGTCGTGATGACGAGACGGCCCTTGGGGTTCACGTTGGCCGCGACGCGGTAGGGGACGGGCCGGCCCCAGCGCCGGGCCAGCGGCATGGGCAGTTCGTCGGCCCGCACCGGGATCTCGTAGGTCGAGCCGGCCACGTCGACGTAGACCCGTAGGCCCCGCTTCGCGTCGACGGGGCGGAGCGGGATGCGCGCGGTCAGCCTGGTCCCCGTCCCGTCCGCGGTGGTCTCACGGACGAGGTCGCCCACGACCTCCGGCCGGGTGGCGTTACCGGGCAGCCTGCGGGCCCCGGGCTTGTCCGCGGACGCGGGCATCGCCTTCTGGGCGAGCGCCACCACCGCGGAGGAGGTGTCACCGACGACACCGGTCCGCAGGGCGAGCGAGAGCGAAAGGTCCGCGCCCTGCTGCTCCCACTCGGCCGACTCGAGCCGCGTGCTCTTGGCCAGCCTGCCCGACACGCCCTCGCCCAGCACCTCGTAGAAGCGGTCGGGCAGCCCGACGGCGTCATCCCTGAACCCCGGGTAGACCGCGAAGGCCCGTCCGCCCTCCAGCAGGAACGGCGGTGCGCCGCGCTCGGCCTCACTCGTGAGGGCCTCGGAGAGCGCGTCGACCGCCCCGCGCCAGGCGAGGCCGAAGCGAACCCGCCGCACGACGCCCGTGATGTCGCGCAGTTCGTCGGTGTAGTAGGCGTCCAGAAGCACCGCGATCCCGCTGCACACCTGCCGCTTGGTGTCCGCGTCGAGAGCGGGGAAATCCTTCTGGAGAAGCTTGGAGAGCTCCCACTCGAAATGCCGCTTGAAAACCGCGTCACGCTTCGGTCCGGCTTCGATCAGATCCGCTGTGTGCGCCATGATCTTCGCTACGCAGCGCAGTCGGGCCAGGTGATCGGCCCGGTAGGTGATGTTGCTCGCGTCACCGCGCTTCACGGCGTAATAACACGTGTAGTCGCCGATGACGGAGATCTTGCCAGCCCTGAAACACGCTTCGATCGTGAAGGGCTGGTCACTGCCGACCGGCATGTCCTCCGGGAAACGCAACTTGTGCTTCTCGACGAGTGCGCGCCGGAACAATTTGGTGTTGGCCAGCGTGTAGGGCAGCGCCGAATCGTAGAGGCTGATATCCGGATTGTCGTCCGTGTAGAGTTTCTGGTGCACATAACGGCCGTTGGTTCCGACCATCTTGCCGACCACGACGTCGGATCCGCGCTCGTCGGCGCACGCCACCATGCGTTCCAACGCCTCGTCGCCGAGGTAGTCGTCGGATCCGATGAAATAGACGTAACGGCCCGTGGCCAGTTCCAGAGCGCGATTACTGGGCGCGGCCGGGCCGCCGGAATTCTCCTGGTGCAGCACGGTGAAGGTACCGGGGTACTTCTCCGCGAAACGGTCGAGTTCCGGCCCGCTGTCGTCGGTCGATCCGTCGTCGACGGCGATGACCTGCAACCGGTCGAGCCCGATGCTCTGCCCGACGAGTGACTGCAGACACTCGGTCAGGTACGGCATCGTGTTGTAGACGGCCACGACGACCGTCACGTCCGGTGTGGTCAACTCTCCCGCCCTTGGCTGACGTGAGGCCCCTCAGAGAGGCGAACGGTCGTGCCGCCGACCGCCGACTCCAGCACCGCCGCCGCCACCTCGACCGTCTGCAATCCCTGCCGCAGCGTGCATATGTCGGCCGTCTCGCCCAGTACGGCGTCCCTGAAGAGCTCGTGCTCGACCAGCAGCGGCTCGCGCTTCGGGATCGCGTAGCGGATCATGTCGCCCTCGGAGACACCGCGGAACGCGCGCAGCGCCTCCCACTCGGTGGTCACTGCCGCGTTCGAGTGGAACGTGAGGTCGGCGGTCAGCGTGTCGGCGATGAAGCAGCCGCGCTCACCGGTGACCGAGGTGAAGCGCTCCTTGAGCGGGCTGAGCCAGTTGACCAGGTGGTTGACCATCGTGCCGTCGGAGAGCTGCCCCACGGCGGAGACCATGTCCTCGTGCGGGCGGCCGGACTTCGAGACGGTGTGGGCCGCGATCGACGTGTACGTCTGGCCGGTCACCCAGCCCGTCAGGTCGATGTCGTGCGTGGCGAGGTCCTTGACCACACCGACGTCCGCGATGCGGTGGGGGAAGGGCCCCTGGCGCCGGGTGACGACCTGGAAGACGTCACCGAGCTCGCCGGCCTCCAGGCGGCTGCGCAGCGAGCGCAGAGCCGGGTTGCAGCGCTCGATGTGGCCGACACCGGCCACGAGGCCGCGCGACTCGAAGGCCTCGACGAGGCGCCGGGCGCCTTCGACGGTGTCGGCGAGCGGCTTCTCGATCAGGGCACCGACGCCCGCGCCGGCCAGCTGGAGGCCGACCTCCTCGTGCAGGGCCGTGGGGCAGGCCACGACCGCGTAGTCGATGCCGAGCGCGATGAGTTCCTCGACGGTCGACAGCACGGGGGCGCCCTGCGCCCAGCCGTTCTTGTCGCCCATCGGGTCCACGACGCCCACGAGCGTCACCCCGTCGAGTCCGGCGAGCACCCGGGCGTGGTGGCGCCCCATGGAGCCCAGGCCGACGAGCCCGGCCCTCAGTACGGCGGTCACAGGTTCTCCCCCAGGGCGTTCACGGCGTCGGCGATGCGGGCCAACTGCCCCTCGGTGAGCGAGGGGTGGACGGGCAGGGAGACGACCTCCGCGGCCGCCCGCTCCGTCTCGGGCAGGTCCCAGGTCCGCCCGGCCTTCTGGTCCGGCTCCCAGTACGGCTTGAGCCGGTGGATCGGGGTCGGGTAGTAGACGGCGTTGCCCACACCCGCCTCCGTGAGCTGCGCCATCGCGGCCTCGCGGTCGCCCCGCACCCGGATCGTGTACTGGTGGTAGACGTGCCTGGCCCCCTCGGCGACCGGCGGGGTCACCACGCCGGGCGCGGTGATGTGGGCGTCGAGGTAGGCGGCGTTGGCGCGGCGCTGCTCGGTCCAGCCACCGACCTTGGCCAGCTGCACGCGTCCGACCGCGGCGGACACGTCCGTCATGCGCATGTTGGCGCCGACGATCTCGTTGGCGTACCGCTGCTCCATGCCCTGGTTGCGCAGCAGCCGCAGGGTGCGGGCGAGTTCGGCGTCGGCCGTGGTGACCATGCCGCCCTCGAGGGCGTGCATGTTCTTGGTCGGGTAGAAGCTGAACGTTCCTCCTGCGCCGAAGGCGCCGACCGGTGTGCCGTTCAGTGCCGCGGCGTGCGCCTGGCAGGCGTCCTCCACCACGGCGAGCTTGTGCTTGTCGGCGATGGGCATGAGCTTGTCCATCGCCGCCGGGTGCCCGTAGAGGTGGACCGGCATGATCGCCGCGGTACGCGGGGTGATCGCGGCCTCGACGGCGGCCGGGTCCAGGCCGAAGCTGCCGGGCTCGATGTCCGCGAACACGACGTCGGCGCCGACCAGGCGGACCGCGTTGGCGGAGGCCGCGAAGGAGAAGGACGGGACGATGACCTCGTCACCCGGGCCGATGCCGAGGGCGAGCAGCAGCAGGTGGAGCGCGGAGGTGCCGGAGTTGACCGCGACGCAGTGACGTCCCTCGACCAGCTCGGAGAAGCCTTCCTCGAAGGCCGCGACCTCGGGCCCCTGTACGACGCGGCCACTGCGCAGCACACGTACCGCGGCCTCGATCTCTTCTTCACCGATGACCGGCCGCGCAGCAGGGATCGGCTGCTCGTTGATGCTCGCCATGGACGTCCTCCTTGAACACCGCAAGAGCTCTTCACAGGCAGAGGTCCGGGACGCGGGACGTCTTCCGAGGCCGCGCATACCCGACCGGCGCATTGCCGACGCCCTACCGGGGAATCTGGGCCCGGTCGGTCCTGAACCGGGTCGGTCACCGACCGTCATCCCATTCCGGGAGCCTCACAGCCAGCGACCGCCGTCAGATTATCAGGGATTTCTCAGGGGATTTCAGGCCCGTTAAGCCGCCCGTGCATCAGTTCTGAAACAAATCCGTGCCCCGCTCTCCTGGTGGGAGAACGGGACACGGATCACCGGACGGCCGGTTACGAATCGCCCGTACGGGCGAACGTCACGCCTCGTCAGCCTCCGCCGGGGCGCTCACGGAACGCGACGACTGCTCGGCGGCGACGGTCTTCTTCGCCGTCTTCCTGGCCGTCGTCTTCTTGGCGGCGGTCTTCTTCGCGACCGTCTTGGCCGCCGCCGTCTTCTTCGTGGCGGCCTTCTTGGCCGTGGCCTTCTTGGCGGTCTTGCGCGGCGCCTTCGCGGCCGGGGCGGCTTCCGCCTCCTCGGCCGGGCCGTCCGCCTCGGAGGCGTCGAGGACGCCGTCGTTGGCGGTCTTCCCGCCGGCCGCGGTGTCCGCGACCACGACCACCTCGGCCGCCTCGGCTCCCTCCGGTGAACCGGCGGGTGCGGTGGCCTTGCGGGTCGCCCGGCGGCGGGCACGCGGCGGGGCGGCCGGGGCGGCCTCCTCCTCCGCGACGGGTGCCTGCGCCCCGGTGGCGGAGGTGTCCGCCGCCGGCGCCACCGGGTCCTCGACCGCGACGGGCTCGGCGGCCGGGTCGGCCGGCCTGACGGGCTGCGGCACGTCGGCCTGCTTGGGCGAGCCCGCCGGGGCGGTCGCCTTACGCGTGGCACGACGGCGCGACCGGGCCGGGGGCGCGGCCTCGGCTTCGGCGACCGCGGGCTCGGCGACCGTGGGCTCGGCGGCAGCCGGGACCTCGGGGGCGGGCGGGGCCGCCTCCACGACGGGCTCGGGCTGCGGCTCGGCCGGGGCCGGCGCGTGCGCCGGAGCGGCCTGGGTACCGGACGGAGCCGACACCTTCCGCGTGGCACGACGGCGGCCACGACCGCGCGAGGCGGCGGCCTCCGCCTCGGCCGGGCTGCTGTACAGCTCCTCGTCCGCGACGAACTCCGGCTCCGGGAGCGCCACCGGGGCGGCGACCTCGGCGGCCACCTCGGCCTCGCTCTCGGCCTCGTGCCCGTCCGCGTCCTCGGTGAGCTCGTGCTCCGCGTGCTGGTCGTGGTCGTGCTCGTGCCCGGCGCCACCGCGGCGCTTCTTGGACCGCTTGCCGCCGCCACCACCGGTGGACGTCGGCTGCTCCATGTGGACGATCACGCCGCGGCCGTTGCAGTGGACGCAGGTCTCGGAGAAGGACTCCAGCAGACCCTGGCCCACCCGCTTGCGGGTCATCTGCACGAGTCCCAGCGAGGTGACCTCGGCGACCTGGTGCTTCGTACGGTCACGGCCCAGGCACTCCAGCAGGCGCCGCAGGACGAGGTCCCGGTTGGACTCCAGCACCATGTCGATGAAGTCGACGACGACGATTCCCCCGAGGTCGCGCAGCCGCAGCTGGCGCACGATCTCCTCGGCGGCCTCCAGGTTGTTCTTGGTGACGGTCTCCTCGAGGTTTCCGCCCTGGCCGGTGAACTTGCCCGTGTTGACGTCGACGACGACCATCGCCTCGGTCTTGTCGATCACCAGCGAGCCGCCGCTCGGCAGGTAGACCTTGCGGTCCAGCGCCTTCATCAGCTGCTCGTCGATGCGGTACGTCGCGAAGACGTCGACCTCGGACGTCCAGCGCGACAGCCGGTCGGTGAGGTCCGGGGCCACGTGCGAGACGTAGCCGTGGATCGTCTCCCAGGCGTCGTCACCGCTGACGATCACCTTGGAGAAGTCCTCGTTGAAGATGTCGCGGACGACCCGGACGGTCATGTCCGGCTCGCCGTAGAGCAGCGTCGGCGCGTTGGAACTGGCGGTGTTCCTCGACTTCTTCTGGATCTCGTCCCACTGGCCCTGCAGACGCTCGACGTCACGGCGCAGCTCGTCCTCGCTCGCGCCCTCGGCGGCGGTGCGCACGATGACGCCCGCGTCCTCGGGGACGATCTTCTTGAGGATGGTCTTGAGCCGGGAGCGCTCGGTGTCGGGCAGCTTGCGGCTGATACCCGTCATCGAGCCCTCGGGCACGTACACCAGGTAGCGGCCGGGCAGCGACACCTGGCTGGTCAGGCGGGCACCCTTGTGGCCGATCGGGTCCTTCGTCACCTGCACGAGGACGGACTGGCCGGACTTCAGCGCGGTCTCGATGCGGCGCGGCCCGTGGGCCATGCCGAGCGCCTCGAAGTTGACCTCGCCGGCGTACAGGACTGCGTTGCGGCCCTTGCCGATGTCGACGAAGGCGGCCTCCATGGACGGCAGGACGTTCTGCACCTTGCCCAGGTAGACGTTGCCGACGTAGCTGGTGGCCTGCTCCTTGTTGACGTAGTGCTCGACGAGTACGTTGTCCTCGAGGACACCGATCTGGGTGCGCTCGCCGCTCTGGCGCACGACCATCACGCGCTCGACGGCCTCGCGGCGCGCCAGGAACTCCGCCTCGGTGATGATCGGGACCCGGCGGCGGCCCTGCTCACGCCCCTCGCGGCGACGCTGCTTCTTGGCCTCCATGCGGGTCGAGCCCTTGATGGACTGGACCTCGTCGAAGCCGGTGCCCGGCTCGCGCTCGGCTTCCTTGCGGCGCGGCTCGCGGACCTTGACGACCGTACGCTCCGGGTCGTCGGCGCCCGTGGCGGCCTCCTCGCCCGAGGCGTCGTCCCCGCTGCGGCGGCGGCGACGGCGGCGGCGACGGCTGCTGCTGGATCCCGAGGCGGCGGAGTCGTCGTCCTCCTCGTCGTCGTCCTCGTCCCGTGCCTGCGGCTCCTCGTCGGAGTGGTCGGCCGGGCTCTCCTCGTGGTGTTCGGCCTCGTCCATGTCGCCGGCCTCACCCCGGCGACGGCGACGGCCGCCCCGGCGGCGGCGGCGCGAGGGCCGGTCCCCGTACTCGTCGGTGTCGTCGCCCTCGTGGTCGGAATCCGTCTCCGGCTCGGCCTCGTGCTCGTCCTCGACGGGCTGCTCGGCGGGGAGCGTGACCGGCGACGCGGCCGGCTCGGTCTCCACGGCCTCGCCGCGACGGCGGCGGCGACGGCGTGATCCGCCCTGCGGCGCCTCCTCGGCCGCCTGCGCGGGCGCGGCGGCCTCGACCGCCGGCTCGGCGGGCTGTGCACCGGCGGCCCTGCGGGACGCGCCCTCCGGAGCCGTGCG
>NZ_JBEXWB010000015.1:0-48333 GCF_040629645.1 Streptomyces sp. NPDC005899
TCGCGTGCGTCTCGGCGACCTCGCCCGCCGGGTCGGAGTGGCGCACGAGCGTCGCCCCGACCGGTACGCGCAGCCGGCCGCCGGCCAGGACGTCGGCGGTGCGGATGAGGATCGGGGAGTCCAGGGTCTGCGTCCCGCCCGGCTCCTGCCGCAGGAGTGCCAGGGCGCCCGCGTAGTAGCCGCGGCCGCCGGCCTCGTACCGCTCGATCACCCGGCAGGCGTTCTGCACGGGGGAGCCGGTGACCGTGGCGGCGAACATGGTCTCCTTCAGGACCTCGCGCACGTCCAGGGAGGAGCGCCCGCGCAACTCGTACTCGGTGTGCGCGAGGTGGGCCATCTCCTTGAGCCGCGGGCCGATCACCACCCCGCCCATGTCGCCGACGGTGCACATCATCTTCAGCTCCTCGTCGACGACCATGGAGAGCTCCTCGGTCTCCTTGCGGTCGCCCAGGAAGGCCAGCAGGCTCTCGGCGGTCGGGCCCTGCGCGGGGTAGCGGTAGGTCCCGCTGATCGGGTTCATGACGACAGTGCCGCCCGACATCCGCACGTGGACCTCCGGACTGGCACCGACCAGCGTCCGGCCCCCGGTGTGGACGACGAACGTCCAGTAGGCGCCCCGCTCGCCGGCCAGCAGCCGGCGGAAGAGCGCCAGCGCGTCGGCCCGCCCGAAACCGGGGATCGCGCCCTCGAAGGTCCGGCGGATGACGAAGTTGGCCCCCTCGCCCCGCCCGATCTCGTCCTCGATCACCCGTCGGACGATCTCGGCGTACTCCTCGTCGCCGACGTCGAAGGCGCCACCCTCCACCCGCACGTCATGGGTGGGCAGCCCCGCCAGCACCTCGTCCAACGGCAGCTCGTGGGACTCGTCCGCGACCAGGACGGCCAGCGGGGTGCCGTCGTCGCGCACGTCGAAACCACGCTCCGCGATCTGCCGGAACGGCACCAGGGCCAGCGAGGGGCGCTCGCCCACGGGGATCGCGGCGAGCCGGTCCACCTCGTGCACCGCGCCGATCAGCACCTCGACGACGTCGTGGTCCCGGCCGGGGGTACGCCTGCGGAGCAGGGCGAAGGGAGGGCAGTCGTCCTGGAGCAGCCTGTGCAGGAGGTCGGTGACACGGTCGGGCATGGGAGTTCCTTCCGGATGGAGGAACGGCTCCCGTCTCGCCGACGCAGGAAGGCCGCCCCTCGGGGCGGCCTTCGCGAAGTCTGTACGCGCGATGATTCAGCGGGCCGCCGGATGAGCGGTCCACCACCAGTCACGGATCGTCTGCGCGAACATGCCCCGCACCCTAGCGGACGCGGGCCGGAACGGACGAGTACGTGTCTCACTTGGTGAGCGGCCGGACGGACCCGCTACTTCGACCCCGTAATGTTGTGGAGGTGACCGTGAACGCCAATACCTCCGTCGCCGGTGGCAACACCTGGCGAGACCTTCCCGCGGCGCAGCAGCCCGAGTACCCCGATGCCGAGGCCCTGCGCGATGTACTCGCGGACCTCGCGTCGTATCCGCCGCTCGTCTTCGCGGGCGAGTGCGACCAGCTGCGTGCCCGCCTGGGAGCCGTCGCCAAGGGCGAGGCGTTCCTGCTCCAGGGCGGCGACTGTGCCGAGGCGTTCGACGCCGTGTCGGCCGAGCACATCCGGGCGAAGCTGAAGACGCTGCTCCAGATGAGCGCCGTCCTGACGTACGCGGCGTCCGTGCCGGTCGTCAAGATCGGCCGCATCGCGGGGCAGTACTCCAAGCCGCGCTCCAAGCCGACCGAGACCCGCGACGGCGTGACCTTGCCCACGTACCGCGGCGACTCCGTCAACGGCTTCGAGTTCACCGAGGCGTCCCGCGTCCCGGACCCGGAGCGGCTGAAGCGGATGTACCACGCGTCCGCCTCGACGCTGAACCTGGTCCGCGCCTTCACCACGGGTGGGTACGCCGACCTGCGCCAGGTCCACGCCTGGAACCAGGACTTCGTGAAGTCCTCGCCCTCGGGCCAGCGGTACGAGGCCCTGGCCCGTGAGATCGACAACGCGCTCAACTTCATGAAGGCGTGCGGTACGGACCCGGCCGAATTCAAGGCCGTCGAGTTCTACGCCTCGCACGAGGCCCTGCTGCTGGACTACGAGTCGTCGCTCACGCGCACCGACTCGCGCACCGGTCAGCTCTACGACACCTCGGGCCACATGGTCTGGGTCGGCGAGCGCACCCGCCAGATGGACGGCGCGCACATCGAGTTCGCATCGAGGATCCGCAACCCCATCGGCATCAAGCTCGGCCCGACGACGACCGTCGACGAGGCGCTCGGTTACGTCGACCGCCTCGACCCCGAGCGCGAGCCCGGCCGGCTGACCTTCATCGTCCGGATGGGCGCCGACAAGGTCCGCGACAAGCTCCCCGAGCTGGTCGAGAAGGTCACCGCCTCGGGGGCCCAGGTCGTCTGGGTGACCGATCCGATGCACGGCAACACGTTCGAGGCCGCCTCCGGCCACAAGACGCGCCGCTTCGACGACGTCCTCGACGAGGTCAAGGGCTTCTTCGAGGTGCACAAGGCCCTCGGGACGCACCCGGGCGGCATCCACGTCGAGCTCACCGGTGACGACGTCACCGAGTGCGTCGGCGGCGGCCACGAGATCTTCGTGGACGACCTGCACCAGCGGTACGAGACCGCCTGCGACCCGCGTCTCAACCGCAGCCAGTCACTCGACCTGGCCTTCCTCGTCGCGGAGATGTACCGCGACCAGTAGGAGGCGTCCGCGGCGGTGACCGGTGGGGCACGGATCCATGTGATCCGTGCCCCACCGGCGTACCCGGGCTTTCGCGGACCACGAGGCCCCGCTAAGGTTAGGTTAGCCTCACCGAAACATCGGGACGGCGCCGCGAACGATCCCGTCGGGAGGTGAACCGCATGTACGTCTGCTCCTGCTTCGGCGTCACCGAGCAGCAGGTCAAGAAGCATGCGGCCGATGGTGCCTGCACGCCCCGCCAGATCGCCTCGGCCTGCAAGGCGGGCACGGACTGCGGCGGCTGCGTCCGCAGGATCCAGGCGCTCCTGGGCCGTGGCGACTGTTCGCGCCGTGACCACGTCGAAGGGCGCACTCCGCCGGCCGGCGTGCCCGCCACCCTGGGCGGACGCGGCACCCGGCTGGCCGACGCCGCCTGAACGGCCGCTGCGGAGCCGGCCGCCCGCCGGAGGGTCAGCTCTCCGGCTGCTCGATCAACTGGGCGATGTAGAGCGGCTCACCCAGCTTCTCGACGAGTTCGAGCTGTGTGTCGAGGTAGTCGATGTGGTGCTCCTCGTCCGCGAGAATGGCCTCGAAGATGTTCGCCGAGGTGACGTCGCCCTTCCCGCGCATCACCTCGATGCCCCGCCTGAGGCGGTCGATCGCCTCCGCCTCGACCTGGCGGTCCGCCTGGAACATCTCGGTGACCGTCTGGCCGACCCGCACGTGGAAGAGCCGCTGGTAGTTGGGCAGGCCCTCCAGGAAGAGGATCCGGTCGGTGAGGACCTCCGCGTGCTTCATCTCGTCGAACGACTCGGCCCGGGTGTACTTGGCGAGCTTCGTCCAGCCGAAGTTCTCCTGCATCTTCGCGTGCAGGAAGTACTGATTGATGGCAGTCAATTCGGCGGTCAGCTGTTCGTTCAGGAACTCGAGGACCTCGGGGTCGCCCTGCATCGCAGAGGCTCCTTCCGGACGGTGAACTGGGCAGGTGTGCGCGCATCCTCGCATCGCGCCCCCCACCCGTCCAGTAAGTGCATGCTTAGCGCGAGTTGCCCGAATCGCAGCTGCCCTGGTCATGACCACCCCTGCCTGTCTGTCACCATGGAGGCATGGGTCAGCCGGAAAGCCGGGAAAGCGGCACAGCGGAGCAGTCCGGGCTACCACCGGGACAGCGGCTGCAACGTGGCTGGCCGGTCACCCACTACGGTCCCGTGCCGAAGTTCAAGCCCGACCGGTGGGACTTCCGGGTCTTCGGAGCGACGGCCGACGGGGAGAAGCATTCCTGGAACCATCAGGAATTCTCGGCTCTGCCGTTCTCGTCCGTCCTCGCCGATCTCCACTGCGTGACCAAATTCAGCATGCTCGGCGCGGAATGGGGTGGGATCCTCGCCCGTGAGGTCGTGGAACTCGCACCGCCCGCACCCCACGTCACCCATGTCATGGTCTGGGCGGAATACGGATTCAGCTCGAATCTGCGGCTGACCGACTTCACGTCCGAGCGGACGCTGTTCGCCACCCACAAGGACGGAGAACTGCTCACCGCGGAACACGGGTTCCCGCTGCGGCTGGTCGTTCCCCACCTGTACGCCTGGAAGGGCCCCAAATGGGTCCGGGGCATCGAATACATGACGGCCGACCGCCGTGGTTTCTGGGAAGAGCGCGGCTACCACAACATCGGCGACCCGTGGAGCGAGCAGCGCTACTCCTACCAGGAGGAGCCCGGGGACGGCCCCGAGCTCTGACCCCGCGCGGGTGCGTTCAGTGGTACCGGTGCACCACGGCATGACCCTTCCCCCGGCCGATCATCCATTTGTTGACCGGCGTGGTGGCGACGAAGGCCGCTGCCAGGGCGACGGCCAGGGCGCCCCAGAAGGTGACGTCCGACAGCTGGGCCCCCATGGCGCCCGGCCACAGGGCGATCACCCCGTTGTCGACGAGCTCCATCACGGCGATGGACAGCGTGTCGGCGGCCAGGGCGACCCGGACGGCGGTGCGCGGCCCGACGCCCGCCCGGACGATCCCGCGCAGGGTGAGCGCGTAGCCGAAGAGGAACGCCAGGACGATCGCGAGGACCATCGTCCCCATGCTTCCCCAGCCGAGCGCGGTGCCCACGACCATGCCCAGCACCTCGCCGATCGCGCAGCCCGTGAGGCAGTGCAGAGTGGCCCGCGCCGCCATCGGCCAGCCGGCCGCGCCACCCGCGTGGCCGCTGTGGGAGTGGTCCGTGTCCGCGTGCGGCGGGTGTTCCGGATGGCCCGCGGGGTGGTGCGCCTGTGTGCCGTGCCGCATGAGAGGCCCCCTGTGTCCGACGGTGATTCCTTCCGACACCAGCAACCACATACCCCCTCGGGGTATTCCGCCCTCCGGCCTCCCTGTCGGACCCTTCCGGGCGCTACGCCGCAGTGGGTCCCCGGAGCTCCTTCAGCCGCGCCACGTCCGCCGCGTGTCCCTCCTTGCCGCCAGGCGTCTCGATGATCAGCGGCACGCCTGCCGTCGCCGGGTGCGCGAACAGCTCACGGAACGGCTCGGCGCCGATGTGCCCCGCCCCGATGTTCGCGTGCCGGTCCTTGTGCGCCCCCACCACGTCCTTGGAGTCGTTGGCGTGGATCAGCTTCAGCCGGCCCTCACCGACCGTCCCCACCAGCAGGTCCAGCGTCTGCCGCATGCCCGCCGGTCCCGCCAGGTCGTGGCCGGCCGCGTAGATGTGGCAGGTGTCCAGGCAGACACCGAGCTTGGGATGCGCGTCCAGGGCCTCGAAGTACGGCCCGAAGTCCCAGGTCCGCGAACAGAGCGAGGAACCCTGGCCCGCCGTCGACTCGAGCAGCAGGAACGGGTCGTCGTCACGGGTCAGCTCGTCCAGCAGCGGCCTCATGTGCGTACGGACCTGAGCGAGCGCCTGGGACCGGGGGCGCCCACCGGTCGCCGACCCCGTGTGCACCACCACACCCAGGGCCCCGATCTCCCGGGCCCGGCGCAGTGAGTGGCGGAGCGACACGACGGACCTCTCCACCGTGGCCTCGGTGTGCGAGCCGAAGTTGATCAGGTACGGAGCGTGCACGTAGGCGGGCACGGACTGCGCGGCGCACTCCGCGCGGAAGAGCTCGTCCTGGGCGGGGTCGCCGGCCGGGGTCGCCCAGCCGCGCGGGTTGGCGACGAAGACCTGCACGGTCTCCGCGGCCAGCTCCCGTGCGTAGCCGAGCCCGATCTTGGCGAGACCGCCGGCCACGGGGACGTGACCGCCTATCGGGTTGCGCATGTGTGCCGCCAGTCCTCCGTGGGCCCCGGCCGCTTCCGGCCGGGGGGTTTCGCGGTCCGTTCCGTGCCGGGGCCCCGTGCCCCGGCCGTGTGCCGCCTACAGGCCCTTCGTCCTGATGGTGATGCGCGAGCCCTCCGCCGCCTTCTTCCCGCCGTCGACCGACTGGCTCGCGACCGTGTCGCTGAAGGAGAGGAACGGACGGTCGACCTTGACCTCGAACCCCGCCCCCTCCAGTGTGCTCCGGGCCTCGTCGACGTCCTTACCGGTCACGTCGGGCACCTGCACCATGCGGGGACCCGCGGACACCGTCAGCTCCACGGTGTCGCCCTCGGCCACGTCCTCGCCCTCGGCGGGCGACTGCCGGGCGACGTCGCCCTCGGCCTCGGCGGAGTGCACCCGGTCCGGCCGCACCTTCGCCTCGAGGCCCACCTCGTCCAGGGCGGCCGTGGCCTCCTCGACGTCGAGCCCCGTGACGTCCGGTACGTCGACCGGGCTGCCCTTGCTCACGACGAGTGCGACCGCGGAGCCCGCGTGCCGCTCGGTGCCGACGGCGGGATCGGTGCGGACCACGTCACCCCGCCCCATCTCCTCGCTGAACTCGCGGGTCACCATCCCCTGCTCGAGACCCGCCTTCCTCAGCTCCCGCCGGGCGTCGGCCAGCGCGAGCCCCTCGATGTCGGGGACCTCCACGACCTCCGGGCCCCGCGAGATGACCAGCTTCACCGCGTCGTTGCCCCGGATCCGCTCACCGGAGCCGGGGTCGGTGCTCACCACCGTGCCGCGCTCCACGGTGTCGCTGTAGGCGTGGGCGACACCCTTCACGTCGAGGCCGGCCTCGGCGAGCCGCTTCTCCGCGGCCTCCTGGGTCTTGCCCAGCAGGGAGGGGACCCGGGTGAACTGACCGGAGTTGATGTACCAGACACCCGTGCCGGCCAGCACCAGCAGCAGGGCGACGAGCGCGGCGAGCATCCCCCGCCGGGGGACGGCCGCGAAGCGGCCCCGGGCGCCGCGCCCCCGGCCCGGGGGCGGCGGGGGCATCTCCAGACGGCTCGTGTGGTGCGCGGTGCCCTGGCCCGGCGGGATCACCCGGGGGATGACGCTCGTACGGTCCTCGGCACCGTCGCGGGCCTCGGCGACGGCCTGCGGAGGCACCGCGTCCAGCTGCTCCTCCGTGAGGACGGCCCTGGCCTCCCGGGAGAGCGCGAGCAGGGCGACCGCGTCGTGCGGGCGCGCCTCCGGGTCGCGGGTGGTGGCGACGGCCACCAGCCCGTCCAGCGCCGCCGCCAGGCCGGGGACGGCGGCGGACGGGGGCGGAACGTCCTCGTTGAGGTGCTGGTAGATGATCTGGGCGGCGGTGTCGCCGGTGTGCGGCTTGCCGCCGGTCAGCATCTCGTACAGCACGACACCGCAGGCGTAGACGTCGGCGCGGGTGTCGGCCGTACCGTGCTCGATCTGCTCCGGGGCGAGGTACGAGACGGTGCCGAGGAGCGACCCCGTCGTGTCCGTGACGGTGCCCACCGCGCGCACGAGCCCGAAGTCGGCCACCTTCACGCGGCCGTCGTCCCCGATGAGGACGTTCTCCGGCTTCATGTCACGGTGCACGAAACCCGCCCGGTGCGCGGCACCCAGGGCGGCGAGGACCGGCTCCAGGATGTCCAGCGCGGCTCTGGGCTGCAGGGCGCCGCGCTCGCGCAGCACGTCGCGCAGGGTGCACCCGGCCACGTACTCCATCGCCAGGTAGACGTACGCGCCCTGCGCGCCCTGGTCGAAGACGGCCACCACGTTGGGGTGGGCGAGCCGGGCGACGGACTTGGCCTCGCGGATGAAGCGCTCGACGAACGCCGCGTCGGTCGCGAGGGCCGGATGCATCACCTTGAGCGCGAGCACGCGGTCGAGCCGGGTGTCCACGGCCCGGTAGACCGTGGCCATACCGCCGACCGCGATGCGCGCGTCGATGCGATAGCGGCCGTCGAGCAGCTGCCCGACGAGCGGGTCCTGAAGGGTCGTGTCCGTGTCCACGGAGCGAGTCTACGAGCCACCACGGACACCGCGGACGGGCGCGGGCCGGCCCGGAGCCGTTCTGGAGCCGATCCGTGACAGGTCCACGCACGTGCGGTGACGGCGGAACCGCACCGGCGGCCCGGCCGTACGCCCGGTGCCGTTCAGAAGGCCGGGCGCTCGGGATCCAGCGCCGCCCGGCCTTCCGCGGGTGACGATGCCTCGGCGAAGTGGCGCCGCGGGATCCGGCCGGCCCGGTGGGCGAGACGGCCGGCGTCCACCGCGTGCCGCATCGCCGCGGCCATGAGCTCCGGCTCCTGCGCCCGGGTCACCGCCGAGGCGAGCATCACGGCGGAACACCCCAGTTCCATGGCCAGCGCGGCGTCCGAGGCGGTCCCCGCGCCCGCGTCCAGGATCACCGGGACCTCCGCGCGCTCGACGATCAGCTGGAAGTTGTGCGGGTTGCGGATCCCGAGGCCGGAGCCGATGGGGGAGCCGAGCGGCATGATCGCCGCGCACCCCACGTCCTGGAGCTTGCCGGCCAGCACCGGGTCGTCGTTCGTGTAGGGCAGCACGGTGAAGCCGTCGTCGACCAGCGTCTCGGCGGCGTCCAGCAGCTCCACCGGATCGGGCAGCAGGGTCCGCTCGTCGGCCACGACCTCCAGCTTGATCCAGTCGGTGCCCAGCGCCTCCCGGGCCAGCCGGGCGGTCAGCACGGCCTCGCCCGCGGTGAAGCAGCCCGCGGTGTTCGGCAGCACCCGTACCGAGAGCCGCTCCAGGACGGAGAGCACCGAGCCCCGCACCGTCGGATCGAGCCGGCGCATCGCCACGGTGGTCAGCTCGGTGCCCGAGGCGATGAGGGCGCGTTCCAGTACGTCGAGGCTGGGAGCCCCGCCCGTTCCCATGATCAGCCGGGACGAGAAGGCGGTGGAACCGAGGGTGAAGACGTCGTCGGACACGGTCAGCCCCCCTGGACGGCGGTGAGGACCTCGACACGGTCCCCGTCGGCGAGCACGGTGACGGGCCACTCACCGCGCGGGACGACGGCTTCGTTGACCGCCGCGGCGACCCCGGAGCGCGCCCCGGTCAGCTCCGCGACCAGGGAGTCCAGGGCGGTTCCCGCCGGGACCCCGCGCGCCTCCCCGTTGACGGACACGGACAGGGTCACGGACGCCGCCGGGGAGGGCGCGGCGGACGCGGGGGCGGATCCGGACACGGGCACCGGCTCGGCCGCGTGCGCGGAGGCACCCTCGGGCGTGGGCTCGGTCATGCGGGCTGCTCCTCGGAGACGGGGGTACGGACTGCGTCACGGGAAGGGACGGGGGGCCGGTCGAAACGGAGCGGGGCGAAGGGCCGCGCCATCTCCGGCAGCTCCCCGGTGTCGAGCACATGGGCCATCACGTCGCCCGTGACGGGCGTCAGCAGCACCCCGTTGCGGTGGTGGCCGGTCGCGAGGTGCAGGCCGGGCAGCCCGGTCGGCCCCAGCAGGGGGGCGTTGTCCGGGGAGGCGGGACGCAGCCCGGCGCGGGTCTCCGTCAACGGGAGCTCCGTGATCCCGGGCACCAGCTCGTGGGCGTCCCGCAGCAGCTCGTACACGCCGCCCGCGGTGACGGTGGTGTCCCAGCCCAGCTCCTCGGTGGTGGCGCCGACGACGAGCTCGCCGTCGGCGCGCGGCACGAGGTAGACATGACTGCCGCGCACCACGGCCCGGACCGTACGGCTGAGGAAGGGGGCGTACGCGGGCGGCACCGTCAGGCGCAGCACCTGCCCCTTCACCGGGCGGACCGGCGGCACGACCGCCTCCGGCAGCCCCTCCAGCCGGCCGCTGAGACTGCCGCCGGCCAGGACGACCTGCCCGGCGCCCACCTCCGTGCCGTCGGAGAGCACCCCGCCGGCCGCACGCCCGCCCGCGACGGACAACCGCCGGACCCAGGACCGGTGGAACACCACGCCGGCCCGCTCGCAGGCGGTGACGAGCGCGGAGGCGAGCCGCCGGGGGTCCACCTGGTGATCGCCGTCGGCCCGCAGACCCCCGCGCACGCCCGGCGCGAGCATCGGCTCCAGCCGGCGGCACTCGCGGCCGCTGAGCCACTCGGACCGCAGGCCCTCACGCAGGTGCAGGGCGTGGAGCTCCCGCAGGTGGGCCCGGTCGTCCGCGTCCAGTGCGACGGACAGGGTCCCGCAGGCGCGGAAGCCCGTCCCCCGCCCGCTCGCCTCCTCCAACTCGGCGACGAACGCCGGGTACCGGGCGGCCGAGGCCATGTTGAGGGCGAGCAGCGTCTGCTCGCCGTAGTGGAGTTCGGTGACGGCGGCGAGCATGCCCGCCGCGACCTGCGCGGCCCCTCCGCCCGGATCCGGGTCGGCCAGCGCCGTGCGCAGACCGCGCTGGGCGGACCGCCAGGCGGTCACCAGGCCGATGATGCCGCCCCCGACGACCAGGACGTCGGGTCGCTCTCCGATAACGCGCATGGGCGTCCAGCCCCTCCCTTCGCCGGCATGACCCGGATCAGGTTCGTACGGTCGGAGGCCGGTCAGCCTCCCTCTCAGCCCGGTGCGCCCGGGCTCCCGCGAGTGTTCTACGGTGGCCAGCCTAGACCCCGCCGCCCGCGGTCAGTAAGGGAGCAGCTGCCATGGCCCGTTCGCTCGACGGACTCGTCCTGTCGCCCGTCGCCGACCAGGCCCCCGGGCAGGTCGGCACCCGGACCCGCTTCACCTACCACGAGCGGGACGGCCGCGTCTGGGCCGAGTACGAGGGCGGCGACGTCGTCCGGGGGCATCTCGTCGGAACCCGGGAGGCGGACACCCTCGACTTCAGGTACGTCCAGCTGAAGCACGACGGCACCACCTCCGGCGGGCACTGCGTCTCGACCGTCACCGAGCTTCCGGACGGGCGGGTGCGGCTGGACGAACGCTGGGCGTGGGAGTCCCAGGAGGGCAGCGGGACCAGCGTCGTCGAGCAGCTCGCCCCCTGAACGCCCGTCACATGATTAGGGTGGACGGGTGAACGAGCAGACACCGGACCAGGCGGCGGAACGACCCCGGGGCGTCGTGGTGGTGGGCGCGGGCATGGCCGGCGTGCAGACGGCCGTGGCCCTGCGCGAGCAGGGGTTCACCGGCCCCGTCACCCTCATCGGCGCGGAACCGCACCAGCCCTACGACCGGCCGCCGTTGTCCAAGGCGGTCCTGCTCGGCAAGGCGGAGGACTCCGCCTTCGACGTCGACTTCGAGGCGCTGCGCATCACCCTGCGCCTCGGACTCGACGTGACCGGCCTGCGCGGCGAGGCACACGAACTGGACACCCAGGACGGGCCGGTGCCCTACGACGTCCTCGTGCTCGCCACCGGCGCCGAACCCGTCGGACTGCCGGGCTCGGACGGAGTGCCCGGCGTCCACCTGCTGCGCACCCTCGACGACGCCGCGCGCCTGCGGCCCGTCCTGGAGCGGCAGCACGACGTCGTGGTCGTGGGAGCGGGCTGGATCGGTGCCGAGTTCACCACCGCCGCCCGGGCCGCGGACTGCCGGGTCACCGTGGTCGAGGCCGCCGAACGCCCCCTGGCGGGGACCCTGCCCGCCGAGGTCGCGGCGCCGATGGCGGACTGGTACGCCGCGAGCGGGGCCGAACTCCTCACCGGCGCCCGCGTGGCCCGCGTCGAGCCGGGCGCCGTCCACCTCA
Organism: Streptomyces sp. NPDC005899; assembly: GCF_040629645.1. Taxonomy (NCBI): domain Bacteria; kingdom Bacillati; phylum Actinomycetota; class Actinomycetes; order Kitasatosporales; family Streptomycetaceae; genus Streptomyces; species Streptomyces sp. NPDC005899. Next base: position 11,637 of record NZ_JBEXWB010000015.1, read on the forward strand.
CGGACGGCCGGACCGTCCCGGCCGGAGCGGTGGTCGTCGGCATCGGTGCCCGGCCCGCCACCCGCTGGCTCGCCGGCTCCGGCATCGCCCTCGGGCCGGACGGCTCGGTCACCGCCGACAGCTCGCTGCGGACCTCACTCCCCGACGTCTACGCGGTGGGTGACTGCGCGTCCTTCCCTTCGGCCCGCTACGGCGAGCGGCTGCTCGTCCACCACTGGGACAACGCCCTCCAGGGGCCCCGGACGGCCGCCGCCGTCATCGCGGACGGCCGGCCCCGCACGTACGACCCGGTGCCCTACTTCTGGTCCGAGCAGTTCGGGCGCTTCGTGCAGTACGCGGGCCACCACGCCGGTGCGGACACCCTCGTGTGGCGCGGGGACCCCTCCGGCCGGGACTGGACGGTCTGCTGGCTGCGGCACGGGGTCCTGACCGCGCTGCTGGCGGTCAGCAGGCCGCGCGACCTCGCTCAGGGGCGCCGACTCGTCGAGGCGGGGGCGCGGATGGACGCGGAGCTCGTGGCGGACCCCTCGGTGCCCCTGAAGTCGGCGGCGCTCTAGCCTCGCGCACGCCCCGGACGGGCGGCCCGGCTACCGGCTGTCGGTCCGGGATGGCAGGCTTGTCCCCGTGACCGAGATTGACGCAAAGATCGATGCTCTCGTCCCCGCCTGGCTCCACCTGCCGGACATCGCGGAAATGCTCGATGTCCAGGTGACGCGTGTGAGGCAGCTGGTCAAGGAGGGCCAGCTCATCGCCGTACGCCGTGGTGAGAACCGGACGCTCCAGGTGCCGGCCGCCTTCATCGACGGCGACAAGGTCGTCAAGGGCCTCGCGGGGACCCTGACGCTCCTGAGGGACGACGGCTACAACGACGAAGAGATGCTGGAGTGGCTCTTCACCCCCGACCCGAGCCTGCCCGGCACCCCCGCGCAGGCCCTGAGCGAGAACCGCGGTACGGAGGTGAAGCGCCGGGCCCAGGCGCTCGCCGTCTGACCGGCCGACCGTGAGCGGGAGGCGGGCCGTGACCCACGGCCCGCCTCCCCCTCCTTCCGGCGCGCCGACGCCGTGACCCACTGACGTAACGGGGAGAACCACCATGTCCACGCCGCGTGAGCAGCTTTCCGACGCCCGGCTCTATCTGTGCACCGACGCCCGCAGGCGCCAGGGTGACCTGCCCGCCTTCCTCGACGCCGTGCTCTCGTCCGGAGTGGACATCGTCCAGCTCCGTGACAAGGGGATGGAAGCGGCCGAGGAGCTCGATCACCTGGCCGTCCTCGCCGACGCCTGCCGGCGCCACGGCGCCCTCCTGGCGGTGAACGACCGGGCCGACGTGGCCCACGCGGCCGGCTCCGACGTGCTGCACCTCGGACAGGGCGATCTGCCGGTTCGCGCCGCGCGCGCGGTCCTCGGCCAGGACGTGCTGATCGGCCGGTCCACCCACGCCGAGGCGGAGGTCGACGCCGCCGTCGCCGAGGCGGGCGTGGACTACTTCTGCACCGGGCCCTGCTGGCCCACGCCGACCAAGCCCGGCCGGCACGCTCCCGGTCTCGGCCTCGTGCGCTACGCCGCCTCGCTCGGCCCGGCGCGCCCCTGGTTCGCCATCGGCGGGATCGACGCCGGCAACCTGGACGAGGTGCTGGACGCCGGCGCCCGCCGGGTCGTCGTCGTGCGGGCGATCACCGAGGCGCAGGACCCGGGCGCGGCGGCGAAGGAGCTGGCCACCCGCATCAGGGCCCGCGCCCTAGCCTGACCAGGCGGAACTCCTGGCCGGCTGACGGCACGAGGACGGTCCCCGGCCCCGGGGGGCCTCCCGCCGGGGTGAGGGGCGGGACCGGAGCCGGCGAAGCGGGAGCATGTCCGAAGGGTGGACAACAGTCACCTCATTCCGGGCAAAACAGCCGACCCGGTTGGGGTACGGCCCCGCCCTGGTTAACCTCCGAGTATGGCCCTTGGCACACCTTCCACCAGGACTGATCACGCGCGTACCGTGCGTGATCTGCTCGCGACCGGTAAGACGTCGTACTCGTTCGAGTTCCCGTCGCCCAAGACGGAGAAGGGCGAGCGGAACCTCTGGAACGCCCTGCGGCGGGTCGAGGCGGTGCGCCCGAGTTTCGTCTCCGTCACCTACGGGGCGGGCGGCTCGACCAGGGAGGGGACGGTGCGCGCGACCCAGCAGATCGCCGCCGACACCACCCTGACCCCGGTGGCCCACCTCACGGCGGTCGACCACTCCGTGGCCCAGCTGCGCAACATGGTGGGTCAGTACGCCGACGCCGGGATCCGGAACATCCTCGCGGTGCGCGGGGACCCGCCGGGCGATCCGATGGCCGAGTGGGTCAGGCACCCGGAGGGTGTGCGGTACGCCGCCGACCTCGTCCGGCTGATCAAGGAATCCGGTGATTTCTGCGTCGGTGTGGCCGCTTTCCCCGAGATGCACCCGCGGTCGGCCGACTGGGAGACCGACACACGGCATTTCGTCGACAAGTGCCGTGCCGGGGCCGACTACGCGATCACCCAGATGTTCTTCCAGCCGGAGAGCTATCTGCGGATGCGTGACCGTGTGGTCGCGGCGGGTTGCGACACCCCGGTCATTCCCGAGGTCATGCCACTCACCAACGTCCGCCAGCTCGAGAGATTCGCCCAACTCAGCAACGCGGTCATCCCCTCGGCGCTGAAAGAGCGCATCCTCGCCGTCAAGGACGACCCGGTCGCTGTACGCTCCACTGGGATCGAGTTCGCAACGGAGTTCTGCGCGAAACTGCTCTCCGAGGGTGTCCCCGGACTGCACTTCATCACGCTCAACAACTCCACGGCGACGCTCGAGATCTACGAGAATCTCGGACTGCACAAGCAGTCCTGACCGGCCGTAACCCCACCGACCGGGGGAGGCCGCAGGAGGGGGCGGGCGTGGGCTGGACGGTCCTCTACATCGCATTTGCCGTGGTGGCGCTGTGGCTGCTGGGAGAGGTGCTCCTGCAGTACAAGGCGCGCCTGCGCTGGCGGCTGCTGGCCTTCACCGGCTTCCTCGGCGTGGTCCTCGGCGTACTGATCCCCTCCGTGCTGGTGATCGTCCTCGGCGCCGTCGCCTTCGCCACGGGGCAGACGTACGTGACGCTCTCATTCCGCCGCGGCTTCTCGACCGGGTGGGCGCTGGGCGGCAATCCCGGCGCCAGCCGCCGCCGCAGGGGTTCCGGTGGCGGCACGCAGAAGCCGACGCTCGAGGTCTCCGGGCTGGAGTACGCGCCCCCCGCCCCGGGCCCGGCCGCCACGGACCCGGCTGTCCCGGAACCGGCCGCCACCGTCCACGCACCCCAGCCGCTCCCCGACGACACCGGCCAGTACGGCGTCTACACGGACGCCTCCGTCGCCGCCCCGGACGGCGGCGGCGACGGCCAGGACCGGCGGACGCCCTACGAGGGCTACGACCCGTACGGCGGCTACGCATCCCCGGCCCAGGACACCTACAGCGGCCAGGGCACCTACCACGACCCGCACGCCCACCAGGGCTCCTACCCCGATCCGTACGCCTACGGCACGCCCGACCAGGACTACGCCGCCTACACCGACCCGTACGCCGGGACGTACGCCCCGTACGACGGCCACGGCAACGCCTACGACGCCTACGACGGCTACGCCGGACAACCTCCCGGCCCCTCCACCGGGGAGTACGACCCCTCCGACACCCCTCCCGGCGGGGTCTGGGTGCCGCAGCAGCGCGGCACCGGGCAGTTCCCGCCACTGCCGCCCGAGGCGCCCACGACTCCCGCCGCGTACGGCAACGGGTACGGGACCGGTCAGGACGAGCAGTACCGCTACTGAACCGCGGGCGGGCCGCAGGCGTACCGCCGGCCGTTCACCGGGATCCGCGGAAGCCGTCACCCTCCACGACGAGGCCCGCGACCAGCGCCCCCGACATGCCGGCGTGAGCCAGCCCGCCGCCCGGATGCGACCAGCCGCCTGCCAGGTACAGACCCGGCAACGGGGCGCGGTTGCCGGCGTGGAGGTAGGCGCCACCCGCCCCGGCCAGAGCCGGCGCCGGGACCGAACCGCCCTCGGCGCCCGTGTCGGCGGCCGTGTCCGCGGGGGTGCGCGGCTCGGCGTGGAGTATCCGCTCGCGCAGGCCCGGGACGGCCGCGGCGGCCCGCCCGATCATCGTGTCCGCGAACCCCGCGCGCAGCTTCTCGTCCGTCCAGTCGACGGGTCCCTGCGGGGCCACCGTCGCCGTCAGGACCACCGCTTCGTGCCCGTCGTCCGGGCGGGTGGACGGGTCGTCCGGTCGCGACACCGTCACCGTGGGCCGGTCGGCGGTGCGCCCGCCGAAGACGGCCTCCTGCTCCGCGGCCCCGTCGTCGGTGTGCACCACCGTCCGGTGCACCGCCCCGGCCTCGCGCGGGCCGCGCAACGACAGCAGCACCAGGAAGCGGCCGGGCACCGGGCCGCCCGCTGCCACCGGCTCCCCGGACCCACCGCCCGCCCGGGGGACCAGTCCGGGACGCGGCTGCGCTCCGAGGACGACGTGATCGGCCTCCGCGGACGTGCCGTCGGCGAGTTCGACACCGGCCGCGCGACCGTCCTTCTGCACCACGCGCACCACCTCCGCGCCGAACACGAACGTCACCCGGCGGGCCAGGCACCGTTCGTACACCGCGTCGGCGAGCGCACGCATCCCCCCGGCGACGTACCAGCTGCCGAAGGTCTCCTCCATGTACGGCAGCAGAGCGGCGCCGGCCGGAGCGCGCCGAGGGTCCAGGCCGTACGCCAGGGCGTACCCGTCGAGCAGGGCGGCCAGCCGGGGGTCCGCGAGCTCGTGGGCGCCCACCTCGGCCACCGTCGCCGCCTGCCGGGCGGGGAGGAACAGCCTGCGCCGGCGCACGGCGGGATACGGATCGCGGTGCAGCGCCTGCCGGACGTCCGGCAGCGGCTCTTCCAGCAGGGGCCTGCGCGACCGGTCCCAGGCGGTGCCGGCCCGGTCCAGGAAGTCACTCCAGCGGGCTCCGGCACCCGCGCCGAGCGCCCGGTCCAACGCGCCGGCCACCCCGGCGCGTGAGGCGTTGGGCAGCGAGACGGCGGTGCCGTCCGCGAACAGGTGGCGGCTCGCCGGATCCACCTGGGAGAGCGTCACGCACCGCTCCAGAGGCTCCTTCCCGGTCTTCACGAACAGGTCGCGGTAGACGGCGGGCAGGTGGAGGAGCGAGGGGCCCGTGTCAAAGGCGAAACCGTCACGGACGAAGCGGCCGACGGAACCTCCGTGGGTCCGCGACCGCTCGTACACCGTCACCCGGTGCCCTGCCACGGCGAGCCGGGCGGCCGCCGCCATCGCGCCGGTCCCGGCGCCGATCACCGCAATTCGTGCCATGTCAGTGACCCTAAGGGGTGCCGCGGGCAACTCGTCCGGGAGGCCCGTGCCGGCCCGCTCCGGCCGGGCGCAAGCCCGCGCGGCGCCGCGCCCGGCGGCGCTGGCCAGCCGGTAGGACAGGACGATCGTGATCAGCCGAAGCGACGGTGGGGTGAGCCGCGGCACACAGACCTGAGTACCCCTACCCAGTGGGGCAGATGAGTACGGGTGCGGATGAGCCCTCACCCGCCCGGACGGAAGAGTGGGGACCACGGAAGGGGTGCGGCGCCCGGACCGCCGGCACGGGGCGGCGGAACGACGCGGCACCCCGGACGGAACGGGGGAGCGAGCGGGGCCCGGGGACCACGGGGGAACGAGGTCACGGGGAAGGGCTCCGCGGGAGGACGAGGACGCCGGTCCGGCGGGACACGAGGGGGATCGTGTTCCGCCGGCCCCGGCGTCTTCTCGTGTCGCGCGTCCCGACACGGCGTCACCGCCGCCCGGCCGCCCGGGCCCGTGCTCCGGCTGCTCCGGAGGCGTTCAGCGACCGCTGACGCGGCCGTGCAGCAGCAGGGAGAGGGCGGAGTGCACGTCGTCGATCGTCCGCTCGGGCTGGAACGCCTTCCAGTCCAGCGCGGCCACGAGCACCATTCCCACCAGGGCGGCGGCCGTCAGCTGGATGTCGATCTCCTCGCTGAGCTCGCCGCCGGCGACCCCGTCGCGGAGCACCTCCTCGACCACGGCCACGGCCTCCTGCCGCACCACCAGGAGGGTCGACTGCCAGGCGCGGTTGGTGCGCCAGAGCTCGGCGACGTACAGCTGGGTGAAGGCCGGATAGCGGTCGATGAAGGCCAGACCGGCCCGGATCATCGCGTCCAGGGCCTCCACCCGGGTGCCGCCGCGCTCGTCCGTCCGCTCGGCGGCGGTGCGCAGCGACTGCGTGAGCAGACCGACGCCGTGCCGCAGCAGCTCCTCGAACAGTTCCGTCTTGCTCTTGAAGTTGTAGTAGACCGTGCCCTTGGCCACCCCGGCGCGATCGGCGATCTCGTCCACCGTGGTCGCCGAGAACCCCTTCTCCGCGATGAGGGTCACCGCCGCTTCGTAGAGCTTCTGCCGGGTGGCCTGGCGGCGCTTGGTGCTACTGCTGTCCATGCCACTGATTCTCACAGGTCCCGGCGCGCTCACAGGCTGAGCTCGGGGTGCAGCCTGTCGAGCGTCCACACCTGCTTCCTGCGGGCGGCGAGGGCGGTGAGTGCCAGCGCGCCCGCGGTGAAGGCGAGCAGGACGGCACCTCCCTGCCAGACCGGGCCGAGTCCGCCTCCCGTGATCAGCCGGCGCAGCCCGTCCACCACATAGGTCATCGGCAGATAGGGATGGATCGCCCCGAAGAAGTCCGGGCTCGTCTGCACCGGGTACGTCCCTCCCGCCGAGGTCAGCTGGAGCATCAGCACGGCGAGGACGAGAATGCGCCCCGCCGCCCCGAACCGGGCGTTCAGCCACTGGACGATCGCGGCGAAGCAGCAGGTGACCAGGGCGAGGAAGGCCAGGGTGCCCGCCGCGTGCGTCATCTGCAGGCCGATCCGCCAGTGCAGCACCGCCATCAGGGCGCCGACCTGCAACAAGCCGATCCCCGCGACCGGCAGCCAGCCCGCGAAGGCGATGCGCCAGGCCGGAGCCCCCGCCGAGAGGGCACGCCGGTTGAGCGGCTGGATCAGCATGTACGCCACCATCGCCCCCACCCAGAGCGAGAGCGGGATGAAGTAGGGGGCGAAACCCGTGCCGTAGTTGGGTGCGGCGTGCAGCGAGGAGGAGGCCAGCCGCACGGGATCGGCCATCACACCGGTGCGTGCGTCGCGGTCGTCCTCGTCGTAGTCGGGGATCTTGCCGACGCCGTCGTGCAGCCCCTTGGCGAGCGTGGCCGAACCGTCTCCGAGCCGGTGCAACCCGCCGTCCAACTGCGTGGCGCCCGTCCTGAGCTTCTTGACCCCGCCGTCCAGGTCCGCGGCCCCCGTCCTGGCGGTACCGAGCCCGGTGTGCAGCGTATCGGCGCCCTCCGCGACCTTGTGGGCGCCGGTGTTGAGCGCGTTGATCTTCTTGACCGCGGACTCCAGGTCGGTGTCCAGGTGGGGCGAGCGCTTCGCGAGGGCGTCGGCCTGCTTCTGCAGGGTCGCCAGCTGGGACCGCAGGTTCTTCAGGTTTCCGTCCGGGTCGCCGACCAGGGCGCGCACGTCGTCCGACACGGCCGCCACGTCCGCCGCGGCCGTCCTGGCGCGCTTCAGCTCCGGGCAGGTGGCGTCGGGCAGCGGCTGTTCCTCGCAGCGGTTCCGGTAGACCTCGGCGAGGTCGTCGGAGGCGGTGTGGGCGGCGGCGGAGGCGGTGGGGGCGGCTTCCACCAGCAGGTCCAGGTTGTCCCGGACGGCTCGGGAGGAGTCGGAGACCAGGCGGGCCGTGTCCCCGACGGCCTTGCCGTTGTCCCTCAGGAACGGCCGTACGTCCGCGGCCGCTTTGCCGACCTTGCCGGCGAGCTCCTGTGTGCCGGCGGCGACCTTGCGGGAACCCGTTTCGAGCTCCCCCGCCCCCTTGTCCAGCTCGGCGATCCCGCCGGACAGCTTGCCGCTCCCCGCCTTGGCGTCCTTGAGGCCGCCCGCCAGGGCCTTGGAACCCTTCTTGGCCTCGGAGATCCCGGTCTTCAGGTCGCCCGCGCCCTTGGCGGCCTTCGCCGTCGCGTCGTGGAGGTCCGAGAAGTTGATGAAGATCCGGTCGAGGAACCCGCGCGAGGCCTTGGTCGAGGCGGCGGTGCGTACTTCGGAGAACACCGTCCGGGATATCTGCCCGACGATGTAGTTGTTGGCGTCGTTCGTGCGGACCTGCAGTGCGCCGGTCTCCGGGGAGTCGCCCCCGCTGGAGGCGATCCGCGCGCTGAAGTCGGACGGCATGGTCAGCGAGAGGTAGTACGTCCCGTCCTCGACGCCCCGGTCGGCCTCGGCCGAGGTGACCTCGTGCCAGTCGAAGGCCTTGGAGTCGAGCAGCCTGCCGGCGATCTCGTCGCCCGCGGTGACGCGGCCGCCCTCGGCGGGCGCGCCCTTGTCGTTGTTGACGAGCGCGACGGGGACGCGGTCCAGCCGCCCGTACGGGTCCCAGAACGACCACAGGTATAGGGCGCCGTACAGCAGGGGCAGCAACAGGAGTGCCACCAGCGCGGCACGCGGCATGCGCCCCCGGCCGAACCGTTTCAGCTCAAGCGCTGCCAGTTTCGGCGCTCGCATCGGCCCTCTCCTTCTCGGTCGTTCCGTCGTCGTCCGCCGGGTTCGTGGCGTCTTCCGCCACCGGGTGCGTGGCGTCCTGCGCGGCCGAGGGGCCGGTGCGGACGGTGTGCGTGTCCGGGGGTGCCTCGCTGCACACCGCGAGCACGGTCGTGCCGCGGTCCGCGAGGGTGCGCAGGAGCTTCCAGGCCTCCGCGCGGTCCGTGGCGGGGAGTTTGAGGTCGGTGTCGTCCACCCCCAGCAGCCGCGGACCGCCCATCGAGGCGAGAGCGACGGACAGGCGCAGCGCCTCCAGGCGCTCCAGGTCCCGCACGGAGGTGCGTTCGGCCTTGGGGAGCCCGGTGACATCAAGGGCCGCCGCCTCCAGGGCGGCGTCGATCGTCGCCCTCTCGGTGGCGGCGCGCACGGCGCGGGGGCGGAGCAGGGAGCGCAGCGATCCGTCGAACCGGCGCTGCAACAGCGCGCGCTCCCGCAGGTGTTCGCCCACGGTGAAGGCGGGATCGAGTTCACTGACGCCGGCCACCGGCCCCAGCGCGCTGATACGGCGGACGGCGGCCGCCTTGCCGGGCAGGCGCAGGCCGGCGACCTCCGCGTGCCCCTGCGTGGTCCGCATCCGCCCGGTGAGGGCGAGCAGCAGGCAGGTGCGGCCGGAGCCGGACGGGCCCTCGATCGCCACGAGCGTCCCGGCCTCCGCGTCGAACTCCACGCCCCGGAAGGCCCAGCCGCGCGGCCCCCTCAGTCCGAAGTCCACGGCGCTCACCGCCGCACCCCGCGGGCTGTCCACGGTCCCACCCCGATCCCGTACCGGCTCTTTTTGAACTGACTGGTCAGTACAGAAAATAGCCGCAACGTCCCGTGGAAGCAAAGTGCGAGGTCGAACGGGGTATCTGAGTCATTGTCAGTGCCCACCGTCACGATGGACACATACGGCCACGAAGCCGTCACACGACAGGAGGTTCGTCATGGCCAGCTCGTCCGCAGCCGCCGCCCCGCGGCGCCGCGCAGGCAGCCCTGCCCCCTCACTGACCGGTCCGGCGACAGACGTCCACCCCGTGCCGCGCCGCACCGCGGCACCACCCGCCGCACTCGACCTGCTCGCCCAGGCGCACGCGGGCCTGGACGAGGCGGCCGTCCTCGACGTGCCCAACGAGCGGTACGCGTCCGCCCACCTCGCGGCGCTGCGTACCGCTGCCGCCGTCCTCGCCGCCCGGGGCCGGCCCGAGACGAACGGCCGCCGCCGCGAGCGGATCCGCAGCGCGTGGGAAGTGCTCCCGGAGATCGCACCGGAACTCACCGAGTGGAGCGCCCTCTTCGCGTCGGGGGCCGCGCGCAGGGCCCGCGCGGAGGCGGGTATCCCCGGTGCGGCCACCAACCGCGACGCCGACGACCTGCTGCGTGACGTGGCGATGTTCCTGCGCCTGGTGGAGCGGCTCCTGGCCCTCCAGCCGGTCCTGCCGCAGCCCCGGCGGGACGAGGCGGTGCAGGGTCCACGGCAGGGCCGGTGACGTCCCCGGCGATCCCGGGCCACGGCCCGCGTCCCCGATCCACGGGGATCCGGGCCCCGGACGCGGCCGCGCCCCCGGGAGCGACCCGACGCGGGGTGGCCGGGGCGGCGGCGCGAGGCAATAAGGTGGACCGCACCCGTACCACCAGCACTGTTCACGCTCCGCCGCCGCGGCGGCACCGTGCCGAGGAGTCAACTGCCGTGTCGGACCAGCTGCGCCCCCGCGCCTCCCTCCGTACCGCCGTGGTCTGGGAGGTCCTCAGGGACGCTCTCGAGCGCCGGGCCAAGGCGACCGGCAGGGAAGCCCTGGACGTGCTCGACACCGGTGGCGGCACCGGCAACTTCGCGGTGCCCGCCGCCCGGCTCGGTCACCGGGTCACCGTCGTGGACCCCAGCCCCAACGCCCTTTTCGCCCTGGAGCGCCGCGCCGCCGAAGCGGGGGTCGCCGACCGGGTCCGGGGCGTCCAGGGGGACATCCTCGGCCTGTTCGAGGTGGTGGAACGATCCGGGTACGACGCCGTCCTGTGCCACGGGGTCCTGGAATACGTGGACGATCCCGCGGAGGGCGTGCGGAACGCCGTCGACGCGCTCCGCCCGTCCGGCGCCCTCAGCCTCCTCGGCGCGGGACTCGGCGGCGCCGTCCTGGCGCGGGCGCTCGCCGGGCACTTCACCGACGCCCGGCAGGCGCTCACGGACCCGGCCGGTCGCTGGGGCGAGGGGGACCCGGTGCCGCGCCGGTTCACCGCCGACCAGCTGACCGCGCTCGTCACCGCCGCGGGTGTGGACGTCGGCGCGGTCCACGGCGTGCGGGTCTTCGCCGACCTCGTGCCGGGCGTTCTGGTGGACACCGAGCCCGGCGCCATGGAGGCCCTGCTGCGGCTGGAGGCGGCGGTCGCGGAACTGCCGTCCTTCCACTCGGTGGCGACCCAGCTGCACGTTCTGGGCGAGAAGCGCCCCTGAGCCGGAAGCGTGGTGGCCGGGGGCACCTTCCCACAGCGGGCGGAGCGCGGCTGATCAGCAACGCAGCTGCAGACGGAGTACCGCTCGGAGCACCCGTTCGGGGCGTGGGCCCCGTATGATCGGGTGACACCATCCGGCATGACGGATCGGAGGTCGGGGAATCTACGCCTCAGCAGCCGAGCCGCCGTGGCGGTCCGGACTGGCTGTGGCTAGAGGGCAGGTTTCACGGGGGCGATTCCCTGCCTATCCTGGAAGGGCCGCATACCGGTCGCCCCCCGCGGCCGACGACGAGGAGGACTCCGTGCCGCTCTCGGAGCACGAGCAGCGCATGCTCGAGCAGATGGAGCGAGCGCTGTACGCCGAAGATCCCAAGTTCGCGACAGCGCTTGAGGGAAGCGGGCTGCGCAGGTACACCCGGCGACGGGTCTACCAGGCGGTGGTCGGCTTCCTGGTGGGTATCGCGCTCCTCATGGCCGGAATGGTCGCCCAGCAGATCTGGATCAGCGTGGTGGGGTTCCTCGTCATGCTGGGCTGCGCCGTGCTGGCGGTCACCGGGTGGCGCAAAGCGCCCAAGCCCGGTGAGCAGCAGCAGGCGGGGAGTGGGGGCGGAGGCGAACGCCGACATCCCAGGCAGCACCGGTCGATGATGAACCGGATCGAGCAACGGTGGCAGCGCCGCCGCGACGAACAAGGTCAGTGAGCGCTTCGACACCCGGCCGATGCCGGGCGGTCCCCGGCCCCGGCTGTGGAGTGCGCACACCGACCACCTGACACCGGACCTTCTACGTGAGGGGCGGACGCCTCCGGGCGGCCGCCCCTCACGTACGTCCGCCGTCCGGTGGACCCGGCCCGGCGGGGTGCGGTCCGGTGAGGTCAGGTGCGGCCCGGCCCGGTGGGGTCCGGACCGGCCCGGCGCGAACGGCGCGGCCCAGTCCCTTCCCGTGTCCCGTGCGGTCTCGACCCCGCGGTGCCCGCGTCCGGAGTGTGAGCCCGGCCGCACGTCTCCGTGCCCGCTCCTGGAGTGCGAGCCTGGATCTCGCGCCACGGTGCCCGCTTCGGCTGTGAGAGTCCCCGGCCGCACGCCTCGGTGCCCGCTCCCGGAGTGTGAGCCCCCGGCCGCACGCCTCCGTGCCCGCTCCCCGGATCCGACCCGTGCGGCCGCACCCCACCGCGCCCGGCACCGGGCACAACACCCGGCACCGGGCGTACGCCTGGTTCCGGGCGGAGGGGGGGCGGGGGCTCAGCCCTGCTGACGGGACGGACGCCGCAGCCGGGCTGCCCAGCGGGCGCGGTCTGCACGCAGAGCCCACCTGCGGGCCAAGGACGTACGGCGCTCGGACAGCGCCCATATCACCCGAACGGCCGAACGCGGGGCGAAGGTTGCCCGCAGACGGCCCAACCGACCCGCAGAAGCGCGCAGCCCCACACGCACGGCCGAGACGTCCTCGGCCGTCCCGGCGACCGGCTGCGGCTCGGGGGCGTACAGCACCTGCTCGACCGCCCCCGCCAGCCGGTGGACCGCGGCGGCCGCCGTGCCCTCCAGCCCGCCGATCCGCACGACGCGGGCCGCCGCCTTCCTGGGGGTCAGTGACTCGTCCGGCACGATGCCGTGGTCCCAGGCCGTGTCCATGACCTCGCGCCAGGCGGCCATCACCCGGGCAGCGGCATCGCCGGGAGTACGGCCTCCCGAGGAGCCGAGCCGCCGCGCACGCGTCCGCAGACGCCACAGCACCGGAGAGAGCGGGAGGAGGATGACGGCCAGGCCGCCGACCGCCCACAGCGCGAGGGAGCCCGGGGGAGTGCCGGTGCCGGTGGAACTCACCGCGCCCGGCGCGTCGGAGGCACCGCACTCACCCTGCCGCCGCATCTGCGCGGGGCACGTCTCCGTGGAGGACGGGGCCGCCGTGGGGGCGGCGGACGCGTCCTCGGAGGCTTCGGCGGGGCCGCTCGGGCCCTGCGACGGCGTCTCGGGCCGGGTGTACGAGGGAGTGGTGCCCCGGGACGGCGTCGGCTCGAAACGGGTCCAGCCCACACCCTCGAAGAACAGCTCGGGCCAGGCGTGCGCGTCACGCAGCCCGACCGACACGGAGCCGTCCGCCTGGACCGTGCCGGGAGTGAAACCCACCGCGACCCGGGCCGGAATGCCCAGCGTCCTCGCCATGGCGGCCATCGTGAACGAGAAGTGGACGCAGAAGCCCTCCTTGTCCTTGAGGAACCGCTCGATCGCCGCCGTGCCCGTGCCGGACGTCACCGTCGTGTCGTAGCGGAAGCCGCCCTCCGCGGCGAACCAGTCCTGCAGTTTCACCGCGCGCTCGTAGTCGTCGGCCGAGCCCCGCGTGACGCGCTCGGCCGTCCTCAGGACCACTGCGGGCAGCGAATCGGGGACCCGCGTGTACTCGCGCACCAGCCCCGCCGGTGGTGCCATTGCCCCGGAGAGCTGCCCGGCCGTCGGCTCCACGAGCAGACTGCTGACCTCGTACCGGGTGCCGCGCGTGGTCTGCCCGTCGTCGCCGACGAGGGTGCGCCCCTCCGGCTCGTACCTCCAGCGGCCGTCGACGTCCACCTCGCTCGCCGGATAGGGGAGCGGCAGATACGTCTGCCGGTACGACGGCGACGCCGAGATGTTCGTCCGGATCTCGGTGACGGAGACGTCCGAACCGAGACCCGCCGGCTGCGGCAGCCTCTCCGGCACGTCCCTCAGCCGGCGCGTCGAAGGGCGCCACTCGCTTCCGTCGAACTGATCCAGAGCCAGTATGCGCAGGTAGAAGTCCTGGGGACTTCCCGAGTTGGTGCGATACGACAGCACCTCCCGGTTCTCCGGCTGGTTCAGGTCGTTCTGGAGCGAGACCAGCGGGTTGACCGCGGAGATGGTGCCCCCGCCGCTTCCCTTCCCCGTGCCGCCGCCCCGGCCGCCCAGCAGCCCGCCGTCCAGCGCGGGCAGCGCGGCCGGGATCACCAGGGCGATCCCCAGGGTGACGGCGCCGATGCGGCGCCCGGTGCGGACGGGCGCCCGCGAGGCCGCGGACGGCCCCTCGAAACCGGCGGCCAGCCCTCCCGACGACCGGGAGACCCCGCTGAAGACCTTGCCCCACTCCGCCAGCCGGTCCCGGCTCTCGGCCAGCAGCAGGAGCAGGTAACCACCCGCGGCGAGCAGGAACCAGAGCCAGTCCGTCCCGCCGTCGGAGAGCCCGGCCGCGACCGAGTAGAGCGCGAGCAGTGGCAGTCCCGCCGGTGCGGCGGCGCGGAACGTCACCGCGACGACGTCCACGGCGAGCCCTATCAGAAGCACCCCGCCGATCAGCATCAGCTGGATGCCCTCCGTCGCGGGCGCGGGAGTGGCGTACCTGCTGACGTCGTCGCTGCCCGCCACGAGCAGATCCGCGAGCCGCCGGAGCGCCTCGGGGCCGGGTAGCACGCCGAACAGGGCGCGTTCGCCGGCGAAGGCGACGGTCAGCAGCAGCAGGGTGACCAGCGCCTGGAGTGCGACGGTGAGCATCCGCGCCAGCGGCACCCGGCGGGCCAGCGCGCCGACACCGCTCTGGAGCGCCAGCAGGAACGCCGCCCGCAGGATCCACTTCGACGTGTCGACCAGGGGCATCAGGGCCCCCGCCGCCATCATCGTCGCCGCGAAGGCGCACAGCGCCAGCCTGATACGCGCGCTCATGACCATCCCCCGGAGAACCCCGTCGTCGCACCGGCCGTCCGGGACTGCGGGCCCAGGGGATGCTGACCCGCCTGCCCCCACAGCCGGGCGAGCCGCACCCCCGGCGGCACCGCCACCGCGGTCCAGCCGGCTTCACGCAGGAGCCGCAACCGGTCCGCGGCCGTCACCGCGGCCGCCGCGTGACCGCGCAGCCATTCGGTGCTGTCCAGCACGAACGCGACGGCGCCACCACTGCGCTGCCGCATCCGCGCCGCCACCGCCGCCTGCTCCTCGTCGAGGTCGCCGAGGAACGCGACGAGCAGCCCTTCGGTGTTCCCGCGCAGCACGTCGTACGCGCGGGACAGGCCTCCCCCGTCGGAGTGGGCGACCACCGCGAGGGCGTCCATCATCAGACCCGCCGCCTCCGCGGACTCCTGGTTCGACCCCGCGAACCCGTCGGAGCCCTCGTCGGGTACGGCTCTTCCGTCGTCCGTCAGGAGCCGGACGGCGAATCCGCGCTCCAGCATGTGCACCAGCACCGATGCGGCGCCCGACACCGCCCACTCGAAGGCCGAATCGGGCCCGGCGCCCTGGTAGGCGATCCGCCGGGTGTCCAGCAGCACCGTGCACCTGGCTCGCTGCGGCTGCTCCTCGCGGCGCACCATGAGCTCGCCGTAGCGCGCGGTGGAGCGCCAGTGCACCCGGCGCAGGTCGTCACCGTGCCGGTAACCGCGCGGGATGATGTCGTCCTCGCCGGCCAGGGCGAGTGAGCGCTGCCGCCCGTCGCCGTGACCGGAGGCATCGCCCGCCAACCTCAGCGTCGGAAGGGGCTCGGTGCGGGGGACGACGACGAGTGTGTCGTGCGCGCTGAAGGAACGGGTCAGCTCGCACATGCCGAACGGGTCGCTCAGCCGCAGCTGCAGGGGACCGAGCGGATAGCGCCCGCGCAGGTCGGACCTGACCCGGTAGGAGACTTCCCGCCTGCCGCCCGCCTCCACCCGGTCCAGCACGAACCTCGGCCGGGGGCCCAGGACGTACGGCACGCGGTCCTGGAGCATCAGCAATCCGGTGGGCAACCGGGAGGCGTTGTCCATCCGCAGGTGCACCCGCGCCTCCGAGCCCGCGGGCACCCGGGTGGGCGACAGCCGCCGGCTGCCCGCGACCCGGTAACGGGTGCGGTAGAGGACGAGTACACAGACCAGCGGCAGCACCGCCAGCAGGATCCCGACCCGCAACAGGTCGCCCTGGCCCAGCACATAGGCACAGACCGCGGCGGCCACACCCGCCGCGAAGAAGGACCGCCCGCGGGTCGTCAGGCCGTGCAGGGCCGAACGGAAACCACCTCGCGCGTCGCCGCTGTCCACGGGGCCGGGCGCGCCGGCCTCCATCACAGCCGCCGGGCGCCGGGCTGCCGGCTGTGCACCGGGCTGCCGGGATGGTGCTGCGGCTGCGCGGGGGACGCGGCGGCGCCGGACGTCGGCACGGGGACGCGCTGCAGGATCTCCAGCACGACCTGCTCGGCGGTGCGGCGGTTGAGCTGCGCCTGTGCCGTCGGCAGCAGGCGGTGCGCGAGCACCGCGACCGCGAGTGCCTGCACGTCGTCCGGCAGGGCGTAGTCACGCCCGCTGAGGGCGGCCGATGCCTTCGCCGCGCGCAGCAGGTGCAGGGTCGCCCGAGGCGAGGCCCCGAGCCGGAGATCGGGATGGTGGCGGGTGGCGCCGACGAGTTCCACCGCGTACCGCCGCACGGATTCGGCGACGTGGACCGTGCGCACCGCGTCGATGAGCTTCACGATGTCGTGGGCGTGTGCCACCGGCTGGAGGTCGTCCAGCGGAGAGACGCCGCCGTGCACGTCGAGCATCCGCAGCTCGGCCTCCGCGCTGGGGTAACCGATCGACACCCGGGCCATGAACCGGTCGCGCTGCGCCTCGGGCAGCGGATAGGTGCCCTCCATCTCGACCGGATTCTGGGTGGCCACCACCATGAAGGGGTCGGGCAGCTCGTAGGTCCGGCCGTCGGCGGTGACCTGGCGCTCCTCCATCGACTCCAGCAGCGCGGACTGGGTCTTGGGCGACGCGCGGTTGATCTCGTCACCGATGACGATCTGGGCGAAGATCGCGCCGGGCTTGAACTCGAACTCCCTGCGCTGCTGATCGAAGATCGACACGCCGGTGACGTCCGAGGGCAGCAGATCGGGTGTGAACTGGATGCGCCGCACCGAGCAGTCGATGGACCTCGCCAGCGCCTTGGCCAGCATCGTCTTTCCGACGCCGGGTACATCCTCGATGAGGAGGTGTCCCTCGGCGAGCAGCACGGTCAGCGAAAGCCGTACGACCTCGGGCTTGCCCTCGATCACACTCTCCACCGACCTGCGCACCCGCTCCACCGTGGTGGTCAGATCTGTGAGGCTCGCTCGATCGTCATAGGTCGTCACCCGGCCCTCCTCGGCCCCTTGTGCACGGGCCGGCACACGAAACCGGCCGGCCCGCCCCGAAATACGGACACTCCCCGGAGGACCCGGGGAGACGCCACATCCGCATTCTCGTCGCCGTTACCGCTTCGTGTCACTCGCCTGTGGATAAGTAGGGGCGATATGCCTGGTCCGGGCCGAATGTCGGCACGGGCCGGGGGTCAAGCCATTCAGGAGGCGGGAAGGATCTCCCGCAGCCGGCCGGTCTTCACGTCGAAGACGAAACCGCGCACGTCGTCCGTGTGCAGGAGGAACGGCGAGGTCCGTACGCGCTGGATCGACTGGCGGACGTCCTGGTCGACGTCCTTGAACGCCTCCACCGCCCAGACCGGACGCTGTCCGACCTCGTGCTCCAGCTCCTGGCGGAAGTCCTCGGTGATGCTTTCGAGGCCGCAGCTCGTGTGGTGGATGAGGACGACGCTGCGGGTGCCGAGCGCGCGCTGGCTGATGGTCAGCGACCGGATGACGTCGTCGGTGACCACGCCGCCCGCGTTGCGGATGGTGTGGCAGTCGCCGAGCTCCAGGCCGAGCGCGGCGTGGAGGTCGATGCGGGCGTCCATGCAGGCCACCACGGCGACGTTGAGCACGGGGCGGGCGTCCATACCGGGATCGGTGAACCGGTCCGCGTATCGGGAGTTGGCCTCGACGAGCCGGTCTGTGACCGTACCGCCGGGGCGGGCGGCGGCGGAGGCATCGGTTTCGGCAGAGGTCTGCGCAGAGGTCGACATGGACAAGACGTTATCGCTCGGAACCGCGCCTGGCGTGCTGGGGGAGGGGACAAAGAGCGTCAACGAGACGTGTTGTGAGCTAACGCACAAGCCTCACGGTCCCGCGCCCGCCCAGGTGAGGCCCGGACCCACCGCGGCGGGGCGACGCGCTGTCCGCTTCGTTGATCGGGAATCGATCGAATGGCAGGGTGGACTAAAGTGACGCGAAGTTACCGACGCGCCTGTACATACTGCATATTCTGCATGTTTCGAATACCCCGTGATGTGCGGCGCACCTGCGGCCCGGCCCTCTCCCGCTCGCCGGCCGGCCGACGCCCCTTCCCCGGCGCCGGCGGGCCTCCCCTTCCGAGCGGGCGGGGACCGGACCGCACGTGCGGCCACACGGGACTGAGCCTGAGAGGGCGCATTGAGCCAGACCCGACACGTCCCGGTGATGCTCCAGCGGTGCCTGGACCTGTTGGCCCCGGCTCTGGAGGCGTCAGGACCGCGGCCGCCCGTGGTCGTGGACTGCACCCTCGGGCTCGGCGGTCACAGCGAGGCCCTGCTCGCGGCCTTCCCCGCGGCACGACTGGTCGCGCTGGACCGGGACAAGGAGGCGCTCAGGCTCTCCGGTGAGCGCCTCGCGCCGTACGGGGACCGGGCCACCCTGGTGCACGCCGTCTACGACGAGCTCCCCGAGGTGCTGGAGCGGCTCGGGATCCCCAAGGTGCAGGGGATCCTGTTCGACCTCGGCGTCTCCTCCATGCAGCTGGACGAGGCGGACCGCGGTTTCGCCTACGCCCAGGACGCCCCGCTCGACATGCGCATGGACCAGACGACCGGCGTCTCGGCCGCGGAGGTGCTCAACACCTACCCGCCGGGCGAGCTGGTGCGGATCCTGCGCGCGTACGGCGAGGAGAAGCAGGCCAAGCGGATCGTCTCGGCGGTCGTACGCGAACGCGAGAAGGAGCCCTTCACCAACAGCGCCCGGCTCGTCGAACTGATCCGGGACTCCCTGCCGCAGGCCGCCAAGCGCACCGGGGGCAACCCGGCCAAGCGGACCTTCCAGGCCCTGCGCATCGAGGTCAACGGTGAGCTGACCGTCCTGGAACGGGCCATTCCCGCCGCGGTGGGAAGCCTGGCCGTCGGCGGCCGGATCGCCGTCCTCTCGTACCACTCCCTCGAGGACCGCCTGGTCAAGCAGGTCTTCGCCGCGGGAGCGGCCAACACGGCGCCACCCGGGCTGCCCGTGGTCCCCGAGCGCTACCAGCCCCGGCTCGAACTGCTCACCCGCGGTGCCGAACTGCCCACCGAGGAGGAGGTCGCCGAGAACCGGCGGGCCGCCCCCGCCCGGTTGCGCGGAGCACGGCGGATCCGCGAGGAGGAGCGATGAGCGGGCGCCGCCCGGACGGCCGGGCAGCGGGGAAGGCGGGGGCGCGGCGGTGACCGGGACGGCCGAGCAGATGAAGGGGCGGGCCGGACGGCTCGCCCGGCTGATGCCCTCGGGGCCGAGCACGGCGGCTCGTACCCCCTTCGTCCTGCTCGTCGTGCTGCTCCTCGCGGGTGGCCTGATCTCGCTCCTGCTGCTGAACTCCGCGCTGAACGAGGGATCGTTCAGGCTGAGCAGGCTGAAGAAGCAGACCACCGAACTCACCGACGAGCAGCAGGCCCTGCAGCGCGACGTCGACAGCTACTCGGAACCGGACGCCCTGGAGCGGCGCGCCCGCGAACTCGGCATGGTGCCGGGCGGCAGCCCCGCCTTCCTGAACCCGGACGGCACCGTCAGGGGTGTGCCCCGGCGGGCCACCGCCGAGCCGCCGTCCCCCCTCCTCACGCCCTCACCCGAGGCGAGCGCCGCGGGCGGCCGGGCCGGCCCCTCCGGCGCCGCCCCACCGGCCGCCCCCGCGTCGCAAGTGCCCTCCTCGGCCGGCGCCGTGCCGACGCCCCCCGCTGTGCCCCCGACGAGCCCCGGCAGGTGACGAAGTGCCGTCCAAGGAACCGCCGCACCGCCGCGTGCCCGGACCCGCACGCTCCCGCAACGCGGCAGGCGCCTCGGGACGTCCACGGACCGGCTCGCGTCCCGAGGCCCGGCGGCCGTCCCGCCCGGCGACGAGGCGGCCGCGGGCGGGAGCGGCGCGCGGCGGCCCCCGGCGTTCCCTCCGGCTCGGCAGCCCGCGCCCGAGGCTGCGCCTGATCAGCCTCTGCCTGACGCTGGTCATGCTGGCGTTCGTCGTCCGGCTCCTCCAGGTCCAGGCCGTCGACGCCAGTGCGTACGCGGCCAAGGCCGACAAGAACCGCTACCTGGAGTACACGATCGCCGCCGAGCGCGGAGAGATCACCGACCGGAGCGGTATCGCCCTGGCCACCAGCGTCGACGCCCACGACATCACGGCCGACCCGAAGCTCTTCACTCCCGAGGAGAGCAAGGCGCCGGACGCCCCCCGGCAGGCCGCGGCCCTCCTGGCGCCGATCCTCGGCAAGGACGCGGAGGAGCTGGCGAAGAAGCTGTCCACGCCCCGGAGCCGGTACACGGTGCTGGCCAGGCGGCAGACCCCCCAGGTCTGGAAGCAGATCAAGGACCTCAAGTCCGTCCTCGCCGAGAAGGCGGCACAGGACCTGGCCGAGGGCGGCCGGGGCACCAACGTGCTGGCCGGGGTCCTTCAGGAGCCGACCACCAAGCGCGTCTACCCGAACGGCGACCTCGCCGCCGGGATACTGGGCTTCGTGAACGCCGACGGCAAGGGCGGCGGCGGCCTGGAGGCCCAGCTCAACGACCGGCTCGAGGGCGAGGACGGCAAGATCCGTTACGCCCAGGCCGGCGGCCGCCCCGTACCGACGGCCGGCTCGAAGGAGATCCCGGCCGTCGCGGGCACCGACGTCGAGCTGACCATCGACCGTGACATCCAGTGGGCGGCCCAGCGGGCCATCGCCGACCAGGTGAAGACGTCGGCGGCCGACCGCGGTTACGTGGTCGTCCAGAACGCGAGGACCGGCGAGGTGCTGGCCATGGCCAACGCCCCCGGCTACGACCCGAACGACCTCTCGCAGGTGAACGGGGCGGCCCTCGGGAACGCGGCACTCCAGGACGTGTACGAACCCGGCTCCACCAGCAAGGTCATGTCGATGGCGGCGGTACTGGAGGAGGGTGTCGCGACGCCCGGAACCCACGTGACCGTCCCCAACCGGCTGCACCGCGGCGACCGGCTGTTCAGGGACGACATCGACCACCCCACCTGGTACCTCACGCTCAACGGCGTACTCGCCAAGTCGAGCAACATCGGCACCATCCTGGCCACCGGGCAGCTCGGCGAGAACCAGGCCGCGGCCAACAAGGTCCTCCACTCCTACCTGCGCAAGTTCGGCATCGGCAGCACCACGGGGCTCGGCTATCCGGGGGAGTCGCCCGGTATCCTCGCCGCGCCGAAGGACTGGTCGACCTCCCAGCAGTACACGATCCCGTTCGGCCAGGGGCTCTCCCTCAACGCCATGCAGGCCGCGTCGGTCTACCAGACCATCGCCAACGGGGGCGTCCGGATCGAGCCGACCCTCGTCCGCGGCACGAAGGACGGGGAGGGCCGCTACACGGCGGCCGGGGAGCCGAAGAAGACCCGCGTGGTCAGCGAAAAGACCGCGAAGACCCTGGCGAGGATGCTGGAGTCCGTCGTGGACGACCAGGAGGGCACCGGCGCCAAGGCGCACATCGACGGCTACCGGGTCGCGGGCAAGACCGGGACCGCCAACCGCGTCGACCCCGTACGCGGTGTCTACAAGGGCTACACCGCCTCCTTCGCCGGTTTCGCGCCGGCGGACGATCCGCAGATCACCGTCTACTGCGCCATCCAGAACCCCACCAAGGGCAGCTACTTCGGCGGCCAGATCTGCGGGCCGATCTACAAGAAGGTCATGGAGTTCGCCCTGAAGACCCTCCAGACCCCCCCGTCCGGCAGTGCTCCCCCCCGGCTGCCGGTGTCCTTCAGGCCCGGCGAGTGACTCGGAAGAACCTCAGTGACGACCATCACCCCCGATCCCGGGAACCGGAACGGGAAGTACCGCCACCCCGGCCCCTCGCTTCGCGGGAGGCCGGGTCCGCCCGGTACGCTCACCGCCGTGCCCCACGCTGATCAGTTCCAAACCACTCAGAAGGACGCGCCTGTGACCTACCCGGGAGCGCCCCGACCGGACCGGCTCCGGCCGACACCCCTCGGAGAGCTGGCAGCCCGGCTGGGCGCCGCACACCGGCCCTCCGGCGAGGTCACCGGGATCACCCACGACTCGCGGGCCGTACGCCCCGGGGACGTGTACGCGGCCCTGCCAGGTGCCCGGCTGCACGGCGCCGACTTCGCCACCCAGGCCGCGGGCCTCGGCGCGGCGGCGATCCTCACCGACCCGGCGGGCGCCGAACGCGCCGCCGCCACCGGCCTCCCGGTCCTGGTCGCCGACGACCCGCGCGGCCGGATGGGCGACATCGCCGCGGAGATCTACGGACGCCCGGGCGCGGACCTCCTGCAGATCGGCATCACCGGAACGTCCGGCAAGACGACCACGGCCTACCTCGTCGAGGGCGGGCTGCGCGGTGCCGGGCGGAGCACCGGACTGATCGGCACCGTCGAGATGCGGATCGGCGACGAGCGCATCAAGTCGGAGCGGACCACGCCCGAAGCGACCGACCTCCAGGCCCTGTTCGCCGTCATGCGGGAACGCGGCGTCGAGGCGGTCGCCATGGAGGTCTCCAGCCACGCCCTCGTGCTCGGCCGGGTCGACGGCTGCGTCTTCGACGTCGCCGTCTTCAACAACCTCAGCCCGGAGCACATGGAGTTCCACTCCGGCATGGAGGACTACTTCCAGGCCAAGGCCCAGCTGTTCACCCCGCGGCGGAGCAGGCTCGGGGTGGTCAACTTCGACGACGAGTACGGCCGCAGGCTGGTCACGGAGGCGTCCGTCCCGGTCGTCACCTTCTCCGCCGAGGGCCACCCGGACGCCGACTGGCGGGCCGAGGACGTCGAAGTGGGCCCGCGGGACAGCACCTTCACCGCGATCGGCCCCGCCGGGGAGCGGATCGCCGCCAGGGCGCCGCTCCCCGGGCCGTTCAACGTCGCCAACACCCTCGCCGCGATCGTCACGCTGGCCGTCGCGGGCGTCGAGCCGCAGACCGCCGCCGACGGCGTCGCGGCCGTCCCCGGGGTCCCCGGCCGGCTGGAACGCGTCGACGCCGGGCAGCCGTACCTGGCGGTCGTCGACTACGCGCACAAGACCGACGCCGTCGAATCCGTTCTGCGCTCCCTGCGGAAGGTCACCGAGGGCAGGGTGCACATCGTGCTCGGCTGCGGTGGCGACCGCGACACGACCAAGCGCGGCCCGATGGGCGCCGCGGCGGCCCGCCTCGCGGACACCGCCGTACTGACCTCGGACAACCCCCGCTCCGAGGACCCCCTGGCGATTCTCGCCGCCATGCTCTCGGGCGCCGCCGAGGTACCCGTCCACGAGCGCGGCGACGTGCTCGTGGAAGCGGACCGGGCGGCGGCCATCGCCGCGGCGGTCGCCCGCGCGGAGCCCGGCGACACCGTGCTCGTGGCCGGAAAGGGCCATGAGCAGGGCCAGGACATCCACGGAGTGGTACGCCCCTTCGACGACCGCAAGGTCCTGCGTGAGGCCATCGAGCGTGCCGCACGGCGCGCGAGCGCCGTGCACGCCCCCGCCGACAGCGCACACACCCACGAGAACAACAGTCAGGGATGACCAAGTGATCGCCCTCTCCCTCGCCGAGATCGCCGCCGTCGTCGGCGGACAGCCGCACGACGTTCCGGACCTGTCCGCCCTCGTCACCGGGCCCGTCGTCATCGACTCGCGGGAAGTGCGCCAGGGCGCCCTGTTCGCCGCCTTCGCGGGCGAGCGGGTCGACGGCCACGACTACGCCCGGCGCGCCGTCGAGGAGGGCGCGACGGCGGTGCTCGCCGCCCGTCCCGTCGGTGTGCCGGCGATCGTCGTCGACGACGTCGTGGCGGCGCTCGGCAGCCTCGCCCGGGCCGTCGTCGAGCGCCTCGGCACCACCGTCGTCGGGCTCACCGGCTCGGCGGGCAAGACCTCCACCAAGGACCTGATCGCCCAGCTGCTGGAGCGCAAGGCCCCCACGGTGTGGACCCCCGGGTCCCTCAACAACGAGATCGGCCTGCCCCTCACCGCGCTGAGCGCCACGGCGGAGACCCGCCACCTCGTCCTCGAGATGGGCGCGCGGGGCGTCGGCCACATCCACTACCTCGCCGAGCTCACCCCGCCGCGGATCGGCCTGGTCCTCAACGTGGGCAGCGCCCACCTCGGCGAGTTCGGCAGCCGGGAGGCCATCGCGCAGGCCAAGGGCGAGCTCGTGGAGGTCCTCCCCGAGGACGGTGTCGCGGTCCTGAACGCCGACGACCCGCTCGTGCGGGCGATGGCGTCCCGCACAGAAGCCCGGGTGGTCCTCTTCGGGGAGGCCCCGGATGCGGACGTACGGGGAGAGAACGTCCGGCTCACGGACGACGGCCGCCCCGCTTTCTCGCTCCGCACACCCACCGGGTGCAGCGACGTGACCTTGCGCCTGTACGGTGAGCACCACGTGTCGAACGCGCTCGCCGCGGCCGCCGTCGCCCATGAGTTGGGCATGTCCGTGACCGAGATCGCCGAGGCGCTCTCCGGGGCGGGCTCCCTCTCCCGCTGGCGCATGGAGGTCACCGAGCGTCCGGACGGTGTGACGGTCGTCAACGACGCCTACAACGCGAACCCCGAATCCATGAAGGCCGCACTCCGTGCGCTGGCCGCCATGGGCAAGGCCCGACGGGCGGGCGGGGGGCGCACGTGGGCGGTGCTCGGTCAGATGGCCGAGCTCGGTGACGCGTCGCTCGCCGAGCACGACGCGGTCGGACGGCTCGCCGTCCGGCTCAACGTCAGCAAGCTCGTCGCTGTCGGGGGAAGAGAAGCCTCCTGGCTGCAACTGGGCGCATATAACGAGGGTTCGTGGGGTGAGGAGTCGGTGCACGTGTCCGACGCACAGGCGGCCGTCGACCTGTTGCGCAGTGAACTGCGCCCGGGAGACGTCGTGCTGGTGAAGGCGTCCCGGTCGGTCGGCCTGGAGAAGGTCGCCCTGGCACTGCTGGAGAACGCGACCGAGGGCGAGGTCGCCGTCCGATGAGGCAGATCCTCTTCGCGGGGGCCATAGGGCTCTTCCTGACCCTGGTCGGGACTCCGCTGCTGATCAAACTTCTGGCCCGCAAGGGCTACGGGCAGTTCATCCGGGACGACGGCCCGCGTACCCACGGCAGCAAGCAGGGCACGCCCACCATGGGTGGTATCGCCTTCATCCTGGCGACGGTCATCGCCTACGTCCTGGCGAAGGTGATCACCGGCGAGGAGATGCGCTTCTCCGGTGTCCTGGTCCTGTTCCTGATGGCGGGAATGGGCCTCGTCGGGTTCCTCGACGACTACATCAAGATCGTCAAGCAGCGTTCGCTGGGCCTGCGGGCCAAGGCCAAGATGGCCGGCCAGCTCATCGTGGGCATCGCCTTCGCGGTGCTCTCCCTGCAGTTCGCGGACGCCCGGGGCAACACCCCGGCGTCCACCAAGCTCTCCTTCGTCGAGGACTTCGGCTGGTCGATCGGCCCGGTGCTGTTCTGCGTCTGGGCCCTGTTCATGATCCTCGCCATGTCCAACGGGGTGAACCTGACGGACGGTCTCGACGGCCTCGCCACCGGGGCGTCGGTGATGGTCTTCGGCGCCTACACCTTCATCGGGCTGTGGCAGTTCCAGGAGTCCTGCGCCAACGCCGACACGCTGACCAACCCGCAGGCGTGTTTCGAGGTACGCGATCCGCTCGACCTCGCGGTCGTCGCCTCCGCGCTGATGGGCGCCTGCTTCGGCTTCCTGTGGTGGAACACCTCGCCCGCGAAGATCTTCATGGGTGACACCGGCTCCCTCGCCCTCGGTGGCGCGCTCGCCGGCCTGGCGATCTGCTCCCGCACGGAGTTCCTGCTCGCCCTCCTCGGCGGCCTCTTCGTGATGATCACCATGTCCGTGGTCATCCAGGTCGGTTCGTTCAAGATGACCGGCAAGCGGGTGTTCCGCATGGCACCGCTCCAGCACCACTTCGAACTCAAGGGCTGGTCCGAAGTCCTCGTGGTGGTCCGCTTCTGGATCATCCAGGGCATGTGCGTCATCGTCGGCCTCGGCCTCTTCTACGCGGGATGGGCAGCCAAGAAGTGAGCACCTCGGACTGGCAGGGCAAGCGCGTCACAGTCGCCGGACTGGGGGTCAGCGGCATCCCCGCCGCCCGCGCCCTGCACGAGCGCGGGGCCCTCGTCACCGTCGTCGACGACGGTGACCACGAGCGCGCCCGCGCCCAGGCGGCCGAACTGGAGGCGCTCGGCGTCACCGTGCGCCTCGGCGACGGCGCGACCCTGCCCGAGTCCACGGAGCTCATCGTCACGGCCCCGGGCTGGAAGCCGGACAAGCCGCTCTTCCTGGCAGCCGCCGAGGCGGGCGTCCCGGTCTGGGGCGACGTCGAACTCGCCTGGCGGCTACAGGGGCCCGACGCCGCACCCTGGCTCGCGGTGACCGGAACCAACGGCAAGACCACGACCGTGCGGATGCTCGCCTCGATCCTCGGCGCGGCCGGTCTGCGCACGGCCGCGGTCGGCAACATCGGGGTCTCGCTGCTGGACGCCGTGCTCGGCGAGGAGACGTACGACGTACTCGCCGTCGAGCTCTCCAGCTACCAGCTGCACTGGGCGCCCTCCCTGCGCGCCCACTCCGCGGCCGTCCTCAACCTGGCCCCCGACCACCTCGACTGGCACGGCTCCATGGCCGGGTACGCGGCCGACAAGGGGCGGGTCTACGAGGGGAACCGCGTCGCGTGCGTCTACAACGCCCAGGACGCCGCGACCGAGGACCTCGTGCGCGAGGCCGACGTCGAGGAGGGCTGCCGGGCCATCGGCTTCACCCTCGGCACCCCGGGACCCTCGCAGCTCGGGGTCGTCGACGGCATCCTCGTCGACCGCGCCTTCGTGGCCAACCGCCAGAAGCAGGCCCAGGAGCTCGCCGAGGTCGGCGACGTCGACCCGCCGGCCCCCCACAACATCGCCAACGCCCTCGCGGCGGCGGCGCTGGCCCGCGCCTACGGCGTGGAGCCGGCGGCCGTACGGGACGGACTGCGGGCCTTCCGCCCCGACGCGCACCGCATCGAGCGGATCGCGGAGGCCGGCGGGGTCACGTACGTCGACGACTCCAAGGCCACCAACACCCATGCCGCCGAGGCGTCCCTCGCGGCCTACGACCCCATCGTCTGGATCGCCGGCGGCCTCGCCAAGGGCGCCACCTTCGACGAGCTCGTGACCGGGGCGGCCGAACGGCTGCGGGGCGTCGTGCTCATGGGCGCCGACCGGGCGCTGATCCGGGAAGCCCTGGCGCGACACGCCCCCGAGGTACCGGTGGTCGACCTCGACCGGACCGACACTGGGGCGATGTCCGTGGCGGTCGCCGAAGCGGCGCGGCTCGCCCGGCCGGGCGACACCGTGCTGCTGGCACCCGCCTGCGCCTCGATGGACATGTTCGTCAACTACAACAAGCGGGGCGAGGCGTTCGCGGACGCGGTGCGCCGGCTGGCCGACGAGAGCGCCTGACGGGCCGACGGCGGCCCCGTACGCTCCCGGAGGACCGGAGCGCCGCCGGGAGCCCGCCCAGGGCCCCGGACGACGGCCCCGGGCACGAGCAGTGGAGGGGACAGCGACGATGGCGGCCGACGAGAGCCCATCCGCACGCGGAGCGGCGCCCTCGCGGGCGGCCGCGGCGATCAGCAGGGCCTTCACCCCGCGGAGGCCGGCCGGGGCGGTGCCGACGGGCCCCGTACCGCCCGAGGGTGTCGCCCTGCGGAGCAGACCCGCCACCGGCGCCCGGCGGCCCGCCGCACCGCGCGGTGGCAACCGCCCGGCCCCGGCACCCCGGCCGCCCCGGGGTGCGGGGGTGCGGCGGACCCACGAGCGGCTACGAAGGGCCTGGGACCGCCCTCTGACGGCGTACTACCTGATCCTCGGCTCCACCCTGCTGATCACCGTGCTGGGCCTCGTGATGGTCTACTCCGCCTCGATGATCAAGGCGCTGGAGCTCGCCAAGCCGGCGACGTACTTCTTCCGCAAGCAGTTCCTCGCCGCCGTCATCGGCGCCGCGCTGATGCTGCTGGCCGCCAGGATGCCCGTCAAGCTCCACCGTGCGACGGCCTACCCGCTGCTGATGGGCACGGTCTTCCTCATGGTCCTTGTCCAGGTGCCGGGGATAGGGAAGTCGGTCAACGGCAACCAGAACTGGATCTACCTGGGCGGGCCCTTCCAGCTCCAGCCCAGCGAGTTCGGGAAGCTCGCGCTCATCCTGTGGGGCGCCGACCTGCTCGCCCGCAAGCAGGACAAACGGCTGCTGACGCAGTGGAAGCACATGCTCGTCCCGCTGGTGCCCGTGACCTTCATGCTGCTCGGGCTGATCATGCTCGGCGGCGACATGGGGACGGCGATCATCCTCACGGCGATCCTGTTCGGCCTGCTGTGGCTGGTCGGGGCGCCCACCCGGCTCTTCGCGGGGGTGCTCTCCGTCGCCGGCCTGCTGGTGTTCCTCCTGATCAGGACCAGCCCGAACCGGATGTCCCGGCTGAGCTGCATGGGCGTCAGCGAGCCCGGCCCCGACGGCTCGTGCTGGCAGGCCGTGCACGGGATCTACGCCCTGGCCTCCGGCGGATGGTTCGGTTCCGGGCTCGGTGCGAGTGTGGAAAAATGGGGCCAACTCCCCGAGCCCCACACCGACTTCATCTTCGCGATCACCGGGGAGGAGCTGGGTCTGGCGGGGACGCTGTCGGTACTCGCCCTGTTCGCGGCTCTAGGCTATGCGGGTATCCGCGTGGCCGGACGCACGGAGGACCCCTTCGTGAGGTACGCAGCGGGAGGCGTGACCACCTGGATCACGGCCCAGGCCGTGATCAACATCGGTGCGGTGCTCGGCCTGTTGCCGATCGCCGGGGTCCCGCTGCCGCTGTTCTCCTACGGAGGTTCGGCCCTGCTGCCGACCATGTTCGCCGCCGGGCTCCTGATCGCCTTCGCGCGAGAGGACCCTGCGGCGAGAGCGGCCCTGGCCATGCGGAGGCCCGGGGTCAGATGGAAGACGATGAGACGGCGCGTCACGAAGCGTCCGTCCGGAGAGCGGTGAATTTCGGTGCATGTCGTACTCGCCGGCGGGGGGACCGCCGGCCACATCGAGCCCGCGCTTGCCCTCGCAGACGCCCTGCGCAGGCAGGACCCGGCCGTGGGAATCACTGCCCTCGGCACGGAGCGCGGACTCGAGACCAGGCTCGTACCCGAGCGGGGGTACGAGCTGGCACTGATCCCCGCCGTGCCGCTGCCGCGCAAGCCCACACCTGAGCTGATCACCGTCCCGGGACGGCTGCGCGGCACCATCAAGGCCGCCGAGCAGATCCTGGAGCGCACCGGGGCGGACTGCGTGGTCGGCTTCGGCGGCTACGTCGCCCTGCCCGGCTACCTGGCCGCCAAGCGGGCCGGCGTGCCCATCGTCGTCCACGAGGCGAACGCCAGGCCGGGCCTCGCCAACAAGATCGGCTCGCGGTACGCCCACGGGGTCGCCGTCTCCACCCCGGACAGCAAGCTGCGCGGGGCCCGTTACATCGGCATCCCGCTGCGCCGGACCATCGCCACCCTCGACCGGGCCCGGGTCCGCCCGGAGGCGCGCGCCTCCTTCGGCCTCGACCCCAACCTGCCGACGCTGCTGGTCTCCGGCGGGTCCCAGGGCGCCCGGCACCTCAACGAGGTCGTCCAGCGGGTCGCTCCGCTGCTCCAGCGTTCGGGCATCCAGATCCTGCACGTCGTCGGCCCGAAGAACGAATTGCCGCGCATCGACAACATGCCCGGGATGCCGCCCTACATCCCGGTACCGTACGTGGACCGGATGGACCTCGCGTACGCGGCGGCCGACATGATGCTGTGCCGTGCGGGCGCGATGACCGTCGCCGAGCTCTCCGCCGTCGGGCTGCCGGCCGCCTACGTGCCGTTGCCGATCGGCAACGGCGAGCAGCGGCTCAACGCCCAGCCGGTGGTCAACGCCGGCGGCGGTCTGCTGGTGGACGACGCGGCGCTCACCCCCGAGTGGGTGCAGGGCAACGTCCTCCCGGTGCTGTCGGATCCGCACCGACTGTACGAAATGTCCCGCGCGGCTGCCGAGTTCGGCCGACGGGACGCCGACGACCTGCTCGTCGGCATGGTGTACGAGGCGATTGCCGCACGCCGCCAGGCGTGAGGCGGTGCGGGCCCGGGGCATCGGCCCCGGGCCCGGCGAAGGAGCGAGCGTGGCCGGACCGACGACCGCCCAGCGCGGCGAAGCCAGGAGGGCCGACACACCGGCCCGTCCGCCGCACATCGGCCCCCGGGGGCGCCGGCTGACCGGCAGGGTGCGGATGATCCTGTCCGGTGCGGCCGTGGCCCTGACGGCCGCGGGAGTCCTCTGGCTGCTCTACGGCTCCTCCTGGCTGCGGGTGGAGCGGGTGTCCGTCACGGGCACCCACGTCCTCACCCCGGCCGAGGTGAGGTCCGTGGCGGCCGTCCCGCTCGGATCCCCGCTGGTCTCCGTGGATCTGGACGCGCTGGAGGCCAGGTTGCGCGGCAGGCTTCCCCGGATCGACTCGGTGGACGCCGCACGGTCGTGGCCGCACGGCGTCGCTCTCGAAGTGACCGAGAGGAAACCGGTTCTGCTGGTCGAAAAGGGAACGAAATTTATCGAAGTGGACGCAAAAGGCGTACAGTTCGCTACCGTCGCGAAAGCTCCCGGACATGTGCCGCTGCTGGAGTTGGCGCCGGACCGCCGTGCCGGTCCGCGCCGGTTCGGCGGTGACCGTCTGTCGCGGGAGGCGGTGCGGGTCGCGGGCGACCTGCCCCGCGGGCTCGTCGCGGAGACCGAGGCCGTGCGGATCACCTCCTACGATGCCGTTGTTCTCCGGTTGACCCGGAATCGCACCGTTATGTGGGGCAGTAGTGAAGAAGGGCCCGTCAAGGCGCGTGTTCTCGCCGCTCTCATGAAAGCGTCTCCCAAAGCGGGGCACTTCGACGTGAGTGCGCCCAGTGCCCCTGCCGCGTCGGCGAGTTGACGCACGTTTGGGCAGGCCAGCACCCTGGTTGGTCAGCGCTACGGGTGATCACATAGGGTGAAAAGAAAAACGGGAGGTTCGGCGTGTTCGTTGAACGTGCGCCACTTGTCGACTTAGTGTCCTGTTCGGAAGAGTCCAAGAAGCAGACACACTGGTAACCCTCAACTTCAAGGTTAGGGTTCGGGTCGGCGTTCGGACCGTCCCAATCGGCATCCGTCGTCGCGGCGGGACTACCGCGAAGCGACGACACGTAACTCGAGGCGAGAGGCCTTCGACGTGGCAGCACCGCAGAACTACCTCGCAGTCATCAAGGTCATCGGTGTCGGCGGCGGTGGTGTCAATGCCATCAACCGAATGATCGAGGTCGGTCTCAAGGGCGTCGAGTTCATCGCCATCAACACCGATGCGCAAGCACTGTTGATGAGCGACGCCGACGTCAAGCTCGACGTCGGCCGTGAACTCACCCGTGGCCTCGGCGCCGGGGCGAACCCGGCCGTCGGTCGCAAGGCGGCAGAGGACCACCGTGAGGAGATCGAGGAGGTCCTCAAGGGGGCCGACATG
This sequence comes from Streptomyces sp. NPDC005899, assembly GCF_040629645.1. Classification (NCBI taxonomy): domain Bacteria; kingdom Bacillati; phylum Actinomycetota; class Actinomycetes; order Kitasatosporales; family Streptomycetaceae; genus Streptomyces; species Streptomyces sp. NPDC005899. The sequence continues at coordinate 43,233 of NZ_JBEXWB010000015.1, forward strand.
GTCTTCGTCACCGCAGGAGAAGGCGGCGGCACCGGCACCGGCGGCGCACCCGTCGTGGCCAACATCGCACGTTCGCTCGGGGCCCTGACGATCGGCGTGGTCACCCGCCCGTTCACCTTCGAGGGCCGGCGGCGTGCGAACCAGGCGGAGGACGGCATCGCCGAACTCCGCGAAGAGGTCGACACCCTCATCGTCATTCCCAACGACCGGCTGCTGTCCATCTCGGACCGCCAGGTCAGCGTGCTGGACGCCTTCAAGTCGGCCGACCAGGTACTGCTCTCCGGCGTCCAGGGCATCACCGACCTCATCACGACCCCGGGTCTGATCAACCTCGACTTCGCCGACGTCAAGTCGGTCATGTCCGAGGCGGGATCGGCGCTCATGGGCATCGGATCCGCCCGCGGCGACGACCGCGCGGTGGCGGCCGCGGAGATGGCGATCTCCTCGCCGCTCCTCGAGGCGTCCATCGACGGCGCGCGGGGCGTCCTGCTCTCCATCTCCGGCGGCAGCGACCTCGGTCTCTTCGAGATCAACGAAGCGGCTCAGCTGGTGAGTGAGGCGGCGCACCCGGAGGCCAACATCATCTTCGGCGCGGTCATCGACGACGCGCTGGGTGACGAGGTCCGGGTGACCGTCATCGCCGCGGGCTTCGACGGCGGGCAGCCGCCGACCCGTCGCGAGACCGTCCTCGGGGCGAGCGCGGGCAAGCGGGAGGAGCCGGCTCCGCCGGCCCGGACCGCCGAGCCGGTGCGTCAGACGAGCGCGCTGGGCTCCGTGCCCCCGCGTGAGGAGTCCCAGCCGGCGAACGAGCCCGCGCCGGCGGCGAACGAGAGCTCGCTGCCGGTCTCGCCCCCGCACGTCCCGACGGCCCGTCCCTACCAGGACAGCCAGGCCGAAGAGCTGGACGTACCGGACTTCTTGAAGTGATAGATCCGCAGCACGCGGTGAAGACCGCGGTGGCTTCCACGGGCGGCGCCCATTTCGCCTTCACCGACAGGTGGGGCGGAGTGAGCGCCGTTCCGTACGAGGAGCTCAACCTCGGCGGCGCGGTCGGTGACGATCCCGCTGCCGTCCGCGCGAACCGCGAGCGCGCGGCCCGTTCCCTCGGGCTGGACCCCTCCTCGGTCGTCTGGATGAACCAGGTGCACGGGCGCGAGGTGGCCGTGGTCGACGAACCGTGGGGTGACCTCGCGGCGGTGCCGGCCGTCGACGCGGTGGTGACCGCCCGGCGCGGACTGCCGCTCGCGGTGCTCACCGCCGACTGCACGCCCGTCCTGCTCGCCGATCCGGTGGCCGGGGTCGCCGGAGCGGCCCACGCGGGCAGGCCCGGCCTTCTCGCCGGGGTCGTCCCGGCCGCGGTCGAAGCCATGATCGCGCTCGGCGCCGAAGCGTCCCGGATCGTCGCCCGCACCGGACCGGCCGTCTGCGGACGGTGCTACGAGGTGCCGGAGGAGATGCGCGCCGAGGTCGCCCGGGCGGTTCCGGCATCCTGGTCCCGGACGTCCTGGGGGACTCCGGCGGTGGACGTCACGGCCGGGGTCCACGCCCAGCTCGACGCGCTGGGCGTGCGCGAGCGGCACCGGTCCCCGTTCTGCACCCTGGAATCGGGCGACCACTTCTCCTACCGCCGCGACCGCACCACGGGACGGCTCGCCGGTTATGTCTGGTTGGACGGGTAGCTCATGACGGATCGTAAGAAACAACTCACCGCGAACCTGGCGCGGGTGGAGGACCGCATCGCTTCCGCCTGTGCGGCGGCGGGCCGTGCGCGGGAGGAGGTGACGCTCATCGTGGTCACGAAGACCTACCCCGCGAGCGACGTGCAAATCCTGAGGGAACTCGGTGTGCGTCACGTCGCCGAGAACCGTGACCAGGACGCGGCGCCGAAAGCCGCCGCCTGTGCGGATCTGTCGCTCACTTGGCACTTCGTCGGACAGTTGCAGACCAACAAGGTGCGTTCTGTGACCGGATATGCCGATGTGGTGCAATCGGTCGACCGGATCAAGCTCGTCACCGCACTCTCCGCGGCGGCGGTGAAGGGCGGCCGGGAACTCGGCTGCCTCATCCAGGTCGCCCTGGACGCGGAGAGCGGCGAGCGCGGGGACCGCGGAGGCGTGGCGCCGGACGCGGTCGAGGAGTTGGCCGCCGCGGTGGGGGCGGCGCCGGGGCTCCGGCTCGGCGGCCTGATGACCGTCGCCCCGCTCGCCGGGCCCTACGCGGGCCGGCAACGGGCGGCGTTCGACCGGCTGATGGAAATCTCGTCCCGCCTGCGCGCGAACCATCCGGCTGCGAACATGGTCTCCGCGGGGATGAGCGCGGATCTCGAGGACGCGGTGGCGGCCGGAGCGACACATGTACGCGTCGGTACGGCGGTACTCGGAGTCCGACCCCGGCTCGGGTAACGTCGCGAAGCAAGTCGGACCACAGCAGAAAATATGGTCATTCCCGCTGATAGCGGGCAGGCCGGAGTGGATCTCGGGCACTTGGTGACACGAATGCCGATCCACCACAGAGCGGAGGACTCGGAGCATGGCCGGCGCGATGCGCAAGATGGCGGTCTACCTCGGCCTCGTGGAGGACGATGGGTACGACGGCCCGGGGTTCGACCCCGATGACGAATTCGAACCCGAGCCGGAGCCCGAGCGGGACCGGCGGCGGCACCAGCCCCCGCACCAGGTGGAGCGGGAACGGGACGAACCGGTACGAGTGGTGCAGCCACCCGCGCAGCGCGAGCCGGTTCAGCTCCCGGTGGAAAGCGGACGACCCGCCCGAATCGCACCCGTGGCATCCATCACACCCGACCGCCCGAACATGGAGAAGAACGCACCGGTGATCATGCCCAAGGTCGTGTCCGAGCGGGAGCCCTACCGCATCACCACGCTGCACCCCAGGACCTACAACGAGGCCCGTACCATCGGGGAACACTTCCGTGAGGGCACTCCGGTGATCATGAATCTGACGGAGATGGACGACACGGACGCGAAGCGACTTGTCGACTTTGCCGCGGGTCTCGTCTTCGGGCTCCATGGCAGCATTGAGCGTGTGACACAGAAGGTGTTCCTGTTGTCGCCTGCTAACGTCGATGTCACGGCGGAGGACAAGGCCCGCATCGCAGAGGGCGGATTCTTCAACCAGAGCTGAGAACACGACACCGGGAACGACCGGCCGCGAGGCCGGAGCTACGAAAGCCAGGGGAGAGGGAAGCGCGGGAGATGGGCGTCGCACTGGATGTGGTCTATATCGCGCTGATGTGCTTCCTCATCGTGCTGATCTTCCGGCTGGTCATGGACTACGTCTTCCAGTTCGCACGTTCATGGCAGCCAGGCAAGGCGATGGTGGTCGTTCTCGAGGGCACTTACACTGTCACCGATCCACCGCTGAAGGTTCTGCGGCGGTTCATACCGCCGTTGCGTCTCGGGGGCGTGGCACTTGACCTGTCCTTCTTCGTTCTGATGATCATCGTCTACATTCTGCTCAACATCGTGGGCAAGCTTGCGAGCAGCGTGTGAACGATACGGTCTTGCCGACTGCCGACGACTACGTAGAGGTGAAGAAGAGATGCCGCTGACCCCCGAGGACGTGCGGAACAAGCAGTTCACGACCGTCCGCCTCCGAGAAGGCTATGACGAGGACGAGGTCGATGCCTTCCTCGACGAGGTCGAATCGGAGCTGACCCGTCTGCTCCGCGAGAACGAGGACCTGCGCGCCAAGCTGGCCGCGGCCACGCGCGCGGCCGCGCAGAACCAGCAGCAACAGCAGCAGCAGGGTATGCGCAAACCCCCGGAGCCGCAGGACCGGTCCGGTGGGCCGGTGCCCGCCGCCATATCGGGCCCACCGGTGCAGCAGCAGCCGCCGCAGATGGGTCCCCCCCAGCTGCCCGGTGGCGCTCCGCAGCTGCCCGCCGGTCCCAGCGGCCACGGCCCCCAGGGCGGCCACGGCCCCGGTCCGCAGGGCCCGCACGGCCCCGGCCCGATGCAGGGCGGTCCCATGGGTGGCCCGATGGGCGGTCCCATGGGCGGTCACGCCCCGCAGCAGCAGATGCAGCAGATGCAGCAGCCGCAGATGCAGCAGCCCGGTCAGGGCCCCGGTGGCGACAGTGCCGCCCGTGTCCTGTCCCTCGCCCAGCAGACCGCCGACCAGGCGATCGCGGAGGCCCGTTCCGAGGCCAACAAGATCGTCGGCGAGGCGCGCAGCCGCGCGGAGGGCCTCGAGCGCGACGCCCGTGCCAAGGCCGACGCCCTGGAGCGGGACGCGCAGGAGAAGCACCGCGTGGCGATGGGCTCCCTGGAGTCGGCCCGCGCGACGCTGGAGCGCAAGGTCGAGGACCTGCGAGGCTTCGAGCGTGAGTACCGGACCCGTCTGAAGTCCTACCTGGAGAGCCAGCTGCGTCAGCTGGAGACCCAGGCGGACGACTCGCTGGCCCCGCCGCGGACCCCGGCCGCCGCTTCCCTGCCGCCGTCCCCCTCGCTGGCTCCGGCCGGTGCGGGCGCGATGGGGCACATGGGCGGCAACCACGGTGGTCACGGCAGCCAGCAGATGGGCGGCGGAAACCAGTCCATGGGCGGCGCCCCGTCCTACGGCGGGCAGCAGCAGATGTCGCCCGCGATGACGCAGCCGATGGCACCGGTGCGGCCGCAGGCGCCGCAGCCGATGCAGCAGGCGCCTTCGCCGATGCGCGGGTTCCTGATCGACGAGGACGACAACTGAGCGGTGCGCGCTCGCTGAGCGCGTAGCCGTCGGCAGGCTGAGGGCCGGGCCCCGGGATTCTCCCGGGGCCCGGCCCTTTTCGCGCTGTGGCCCCGGGGGGTTGCCGGTCCGCCGGGGGTGGCCCGGGGCGGGAACGGACCCTGCGGCGGGACGGCTCCTACGCGGTGGCGGGGGCCGGACAGGCACGGACGCGTTGGCGGGGCGGGACGGGCACGGACGCGGTGGTGGGGCGCGACCGGGCGGAGACCCGCGCCCCCTCCGCCGCTCCCGGCTCCCTACCGGTCCCCCTCCTTCTCCTGGTCCCTGTCCGCCCGCGGCCAGTACAGGCACCCCGCGCCTGGTACGCCGACGGACGGAGGACGCACCGAGGGCCCGGCCGGACGTGCCGGCCGGG
>NZ_JBEXWB010000016.1:0-38458 GCF_040629645.1 Streptomyces sp. NPDC005899
CCCGTCGGACATCATCTAGCGCTGCCGGAGGTGCTCAGAGCCGCTCGGGCGTCCTGATGCCGAGCAGCCGCATGCCCTGGTGGAGGGTGCGGGCGGTCAGATCGACGAGGAACAGCCGGTTCTCGACGACCTCCGGCGGGTTCTCGTCGCTGAGCACCTGGCACTGGTCGTAGAACGTGGTGAGGTGCGAGGCGAGCTGGTAGAGGTAGGCGGCCAGCTTGTGCGGCTCGTACCCCTCGGCCACCTCGGACAGGACCTCACCGAACTGGTCCAGGTGGAGGCCCAGCGCGCGCTCGGCCGGCGCCAGGTCCAGCTCCGGGTGCGCGGCCGGCTTCGCGTCGCCCGCCTTGCGCAGGATGGAGCGGATCCGGGCGTAGGCGTACTGGAGGTACACCGACGTGTCGCCGTTCAGCGACACCATCTGGTCCAGGTCGAACTTGTAGTCCCGCACGGCGGAGGTCGACAGGTCCGCGTACTTCACGGCGCCGACACCGACGTACCGGCCGTTCTCGACGATCTCGTCCTCGGACAGGCCCACCTTCCCGGCCTTCTCCCGGACCACGGCGGTGGCCCGCTCGACGGCCTCGTCCAGCAGGTCCTCCAGCCGGACGGTGGTGCCCTCGCGGGTCTTGAACGGCTTGCCGTCCTTGCCGAGGACCGTGCCGAAGGCCAGCTGGTGGGCCTTGACGCCCTCGCCCAGCCAGCCGGCCCGGCGGGCCGTCTCGAAGACCATCTTGAAGTGCAGGGACTGCCGGGCGTCCACCACGTAGACCAGGGTGTCGGCCTCGAGGTTCCGGACGCGGTCGCGGATCGCGGAGAGGTCGGTGGCCGCGTAGCCGTAGCCGCCGTTGGTCTTCTTGACGATCAGCGGGACCGGGTTGCCGTCCGGGCCCTTCACGTCGTCGAAGAACACGCACAGGGCGCCCTCGGAGCGGACGGCCACGCCCGTCTCCTCCAGGATCCGGCAGGTCTCCTCGAGCATGTCGTTGTATCCGGACTCGCCGACGATGTCGGGGTCGTGGATCTCCATGTCGAGCTTGTCGAAGACGGAGTAGAAGTAGATCTTCGACTCGTCGACGAAGCGCTGCCAGTGCGCCAGCGTCTCCGGGTCACCGGCCTGGAGGGCCACCACCCGGTCACGGGAGCGGGCCTTGAAGTCCTCGTCGGAGTCGAAGAGGACCCGCGAGGCCTTGTAGACGCGGTTCAGCGAGGACATCGCCGCTTCGCCGTCGGCCTTGTCGTCCTCGTGCGTCAACTCGTCCGGGTGCTCGAAGAGGTACTGGATGAGCATGCCGAACTGGGTGCCCCAGTCGCCGATGTGGTGGCGCCGGACGACGTTCTCGCCGGTGAACTCGAGGATCCGGACCATCGCGTCACCGATGACCGCCGACCGCAGGTGGCCGACGTGCATCTCCTTGGCCACGTTCGGCTGGGCGTAGTCGATCACGGTCGTGCCGGGGGCTGCCTTCGGCGGGACGCCGAGCCGGTCCCCGTCCGCGGCGCGCGCGGCGAGCGTCTCGGTGATCGCCCGGTCGGTGAGCGTGACGTTCAGGAAGCCGGGGCCGGAGACCTCGACCTCCTTGATCAGCCCGCCGCCCGCGGGGAGGGCCGCCGTGACCTTCGAGGCCAGCTCGCGCGGGTTGCCCTTGAGCTTCTTGGCGAGCGCGAGGATGCCGTTGGCCTGGAAGTCGGCCCGGTCGCTTCGGCGCAGCAGCGGGTCCGCGGTGCCGGCCTCCGGCAGCGCTGCCGTCAGGGCGTCCGCCAGCTGCTGCTGGAGCGTGGAAGCGAGGGAAGGGACCGAAGCCATGAGCCGGCTGCCGTTTCCGTAGGGGACAAAGGATCACCCCAGTATCCCACGGGGCGTAAAGCCGTTTTCGCGCTGCGGGCGGTACCTGGGAGAATGGGGGTTCCCCTGCTGGGGGCGCCCCTACGAGTCCTACACGAGAGAAGGACGTGCCGACCGTGGCTTCGAGTCAGAGCAGCACCGAGACCGACTGGGTCTCCCGCTTCGCGGACGATGTCATCGCCGAATCGGAGCGACGTGCGCCTGGCAAACCGGTCGTCGTCGCGTCCGGCCTCTCCCCGTCGGGCCCGATCCACCTGGGCAACCTCCGCGAGGTCATGACACCGCACCTGGTGGCCGACGAGATCCGCCGCCGCGGCCACACCGTGCGGCACCTGATCTCCTGGGACGACTACGACCGCTACCGCAAGGTGCCGGGCGGCGTCCCCGGCATCGACGAGTCCTGGGCCGAGCACATCGGCAAGCCGCTGACCTCCGTGCCCGCCCCGGCCGGGTCCGCCCACCCGAACTGGGCGGAGCACTTCAAGGCCGCCATGACCGAGGCGCTGGACGAGCTCGGTGTGGAGTACGACGGCATCAGCCAGACCGAGCAGTACCTGGCGGGCGCCTACCGCGAGCAGATCCTGCACGCGATGAAGCACCGGGCGGACATCGACGCCGTCCTGGACCGCTACCGCACCAAGAAGGACGGCACGCCGGGCGGGAAGAAGCCGCAGCAGAAGAAGGCCGACGAGGCCGAGCTGGAGGCCGCCGAGGGCTCCGGCGCGGCGAGCGAGGACGACGGCAGCTCGAACGCGGCCGGCTACTTCCCGTACAAGCCGTACTGCGGCAACTGCGAGAAGGACCTCACGGTCGTCACCTCCTACGACGACGACACGACCGAGCTGAACTACACCTGCTCGGCCTGCGGTTTCGCCGAGACGGTCCGGCTCAACGAGTTCAACCGCGGCAAGCTCGTCTGGAAGGTCGACTGGCCGATGCGCTGGGCGTACGAGGGCGTGGTCTTCGAGCCCAGCGGCGTGGACCACTCCTCGCCGGGCTCCTCGTTCGTCGTCGGCGGCCAGATCGTGCGCGAGGTGTTCGGCGGCGTCCAGCCGATCGGCCCGATGTACGCCTTCGTCGGGATCTCCGGCATGGCCAAGATGTCCTCCAGCAAGGGCGGGGTGCCGACCCCGGCCGACGCGCTGAAGATCATGGAGGCGCCGCTGCTGCGCTGGCTGTACGCGCGCCGCAAGCCCAACCAGTCCTTCAAGATCGCCTTCGACCAGGAGATCCAGCGGCTCTACGACGAGTGGGACTCGCTGGGCCGCAAGGTGGCCGACGGCTCGGTGCTGCCCGCCGACGCCGCCGCCTACGCGCGGGCCGTCGGCACCGCCGCGGGCGAGCTGCCGAGCACGCCGCGCCCGCTGCCCTACCGGACGCTCGCCTCGGTCGCGGACATCACGGCCGGCGCCGAGGACCAGACGCTGCGCATCCTCGGCGAGCTGGACCCGGACAACCCGCTGACCTCGCTCGACGAGGTGCGGCCCCGGCTGGACCGCGCCGAGAACTGGATCTCCACCCAGGTCCCGGCGGAGGCCCGCACGGTCGTCCGGGACGAGCCGGACAAGGAACTGCTCGGCTCCCTCGACGAGCAGGGCCGCGCATCGCTGCGGCTGCTGGTCGAGGGGCTCGACTCGCACTGGTCGCTGGACGGGCTGACCACGCTCGTCTACGGCGTGCCGAAGGTCCTGGAGGGCCTGGCGCCTGACGCGAAGCCGACACCCGAGCTGAAGGTGGCCCAGCGGACCTTCTTCGCCCTGCTGTACCGGCTGCTGGTCGGCCGGGACACCGGGCCGCGACTGCCCACGCTGCTGCTCGCGGTGGGGGCGGACCGGGTGCGCAGGCTGCTCGGCGCGTAACCCCACCGTTCGCGACCATCTGTCGCGACCATCCGTCGCGATCACCGTTCGCGATCACCGGGCGGGCCGCTGGGCGGCCCGCCCGGTCTCGTCGCACGCCCGGCCGGTGGGGCGGGGTGCTCCGGTCGCGTGCTCCGCTACGCGATGTGGTCGGCGGACATCTCGTTGTCGAAACGCTGGCGGAAGCCCGGCAGCAGCCGGCGCAGGAGGGCGCTGCTGCGGGGGTGGCGGACGTTGTGGCCGTCGGCTAGGTGAATGTCCAGCACCGCCGCGCTGGGGTAGTCCTGGTGCTGGTGGGTGTACGCGGCGAACACCTCGTACGCGATCTCGCTGAACTCGGCCTCCGCCGCGGCCCATTCCGCTTCCTGCTGCGCGTCGCGGGGCTGCTCCTCCTGCTCCTGGCCGCGTCGCTGCTCCGGCGTGTCCGGCCGGTCCCGCCCGGCCTGCTGGGTCGAGGGCTCCCCGGCGTGCGGGCCCGGCTGCGGTTCGGCGGCCCGGGGATGCGGGAACGCGCCGATGGTGCCCCCGTCGCCGAGCGGGCGGGTGCGGCCCCCCGGACCGGACGGGATCATCACCGGGGTGGGCTCCAGCCCTTCGACGTACGTCGGGTTGTAGGCGCTCTCGTAGGCGTCGGCCGGCACCTGCGGCGCCGCGAACCAGGGGCTGTCATGGGAGCCGGGGCCCTCCTCGGGCCACTCCTCCTGCTCGTGCGGCCAGTCGTCCTGCCCGGCCGGCCCGCCGCGCTGATGCTGCTGGGGCTGGAGGTGTTCCGACCGGGCTTCCTCCGGCCGGGGATCCTCCGGCCGGGGATCCTCCGGCCGGGGGTCCTCCTGTCCCTGGGGCGGGACCTGCGCGAGCTGGGGCCGGGACTGCCCGGTCCCCGCCGCGGCGGGTACGGGCGGCAGCAGGGCGGGCTCGATGCCCGCGGCGGCGAGCCCGGCCGGCGCGGTCTCGGCCAGCGGCACGCCGTACTTGGCCAGGCGCAGCGGCATCATCGACTCCACGGGGGCCTTGCGGCGCCAGTTCCGGCCGAAGCGGGCCTGGAGGCGGGCCTGGTAGATCAGCCGGTCCTGTTCGAGCTTGATGACCTGCTCGTAGCTGCGCAGCTCCCACAGCTTCATCCGCCGCCACAGCTTGAACGTGGGGACGGGGGAGAGCAGCCAGCGGGTGAGGCGGACACCCTCCATGTGCTTGTCCGCCGTGATGTCCGCGATCCGGCCCACGGCGTGCCGGGCGGCCTCGACGGAGACGACGAACAGCACCGGGATGACCGCGTGCATGCCGGTGCCCAGTGGGTCCGGCCACGCGGCCGCGCCGTTGAAGGCGATGGTCGCGGCCGTCAGCAGCCACGCCGTCTGACGCAGCAGCGGGAAGGGGATGCGCATCCAGGTCAGCAGGAGGTCCAGCGCGAGCAGGACGCAGATGCCCGCGTCGATGCCGATCGGGAAGACCAGGGAGAACTGGCCGAACCCCTTCTCCTCCGCCAGCTCGCGCACGGCGGCGTACGAGCCCGCGAAACCGATCGCGGCAATGAGTACCGCACCGGCGACAACGACCCCGATGAGTACTCGGTGAGTGCGTGTCAGCTGCATTGCGGCCACCCGCGGTCCCCTCCCGACTTCGTCTGCCCGGGCTCACTTCGGCTTCCGGCGCGGGCACAGCCTGGCACACACGTGCGAGGTCCGGTGCGCGGGGAGGGGCCGAAGCCCGGCTCCCGAAGGAGGGCCGGGCCGTCCGGGGGCGGCCGGCGGAACGGGTGCGGAGGACGCGGGGCGGGCCCGGCGGGTGGTGCCCGCGCCGGCCGTTTCAGGCACTCGTCCGTGCTCAGAGGTCCTTGCGCATGCAGGCCCTTGGCCAGCGGTCCAGCCCGTGCGCGGCTTCGACGGCCCGGAGCGCGCGGAGGCCCGGTGTCAGTTCCGCCTCGGGCAGGAAGCAGAAGCCGAGGCGCTCGTAGTAGGGGCCGTTCCAGGGCACGCCGGTGAAGGTGGTGAGGGTCAGGGCCGCGGCGCCGTGCGTCCCGGCCCAGTCGGCGGCGTGCTCGATGAGCGCCTTCCCGATCCCCCGGTGCGCGTGGCCGGGGTGCACGGAGACCTGTTCGACATGGCCGTTGCCGTCCACCAGGTCCGCGATCAGGTAGGCGACCGGCAGGTCGTCGTCCGAGGCCCACACCCACGCGCGGCCGTCCCGCAGGTAGGCGCCGAGCAGTTCGAGCGACGGCGGGTCGTCCTGCGCGACGGCGGCCATCCCGATGCCGGCGAACACCTCGCCGGCCGCACGCTCGATGTCCCGCAGGCGCGGCAGGTCCGTCGCTGTGGCCGGCCGGATCACGGCTTCCCTTCGCTGCGTCCACGCGTGGGCGGAGCGGCCGCCCGGGGCGGGCCGCTCCGCGGGGGCTACGACCTGCCGCTCGCCTTGGCCTTCACCGGAGCCTTGGCGGTCGCCCCGGCCTTCACCGTGGCCTTGGCGGTCGCCTTGTCCGTGGCCTTGGGGGTCGCCTTGCCGGAGGGCTTGGCGGACGGCGACGCCGAGGGCGTGCCCGCCCCGCCGGGCGCCTTCTCGGCGCCCACCGACGCGACGGCCTCCCTGGCGGCCTTCTGGGCGTCCTTCGTGATGTCGGCGGCGGCGGGCGTCTTCGCCCCCGCGTAACCGGCACCGTTGTAGGTGAGGCTGACGACGACGTTGCCCGTGCGGGCCAGGACGGTCGCGTACTCGAAGTCCTCGCCCGTCTTGGCCAGGCCGTAGGTGACGGTCGTGGCCTGCTCGCCGAGACCGGGGGTGGGCGTGGCCGAGACCTTCTCGGCGCCCTCGGTCGCCTGGGCCTTGGCGACCTGCTTCGTGTACTCGGCAGCCGCCCGGTCGGCACCGCTGCCCAGGCTCTGGTCGGACTCGAACCGGGTGAAGCCGACGTCCAGCCAGCGGTACTGCGAGCCCTTGACGCCGTTGTCGTCCAGACCGTTCCAGGAGCAGCTGCCGCGGGTGGCGGTGTCGCTGGCCCTGCCCGGCGTGCCGCCCTTGTTCTTCGTCTTCGGGACCAGCGACTTGATCGTCTTCGCGCCGATCGACGTGCAGGCGTCGGGGAGCTGCGCGAACTTGGCGGGCTCGACGCTCGGCGCCTTCGTCGTGGCGCTCTGCGACGCGGAGGATGCCGACTTCTTGTCGTCGCCGGAGTCCGACGAGCATCCGGCGGCGACGAGCATCACCGGTACGGCGGCGCAGGCGAGTATGCGGGACAGTCGCGGGGCTGATCGGTGCATGATTCCTTCACTCGGACGGCACGGCGTTCTGGGGCGTGCGGGGCGGTCGGCTGTGCGTCGGTCTGTCTGTGTGTCGGTGTGTCTGTGGATCTGTCTGTGTGCCGGTCTGCCGGGGGCGTCGCACGGGTGGTCCGGCGGGTGCCGGCCCGGCGTCCCGGAACGGCCACGGTACGACGGACGGCGGCGGTGCGCCGCCTCGTCACCGGGGCCGGAGCGCCTGGCGGGTCCCCTGCGGGGGCCCGCCGTGACGGGCTACTCGTCGAGGGCCTGGGCCAGGTTCCGGGCCAGGGCCTGGGCGTTGTCCTGCAGTTCCCTGCTGTCGGGCACCGTGGTGGCGAGGGCCGACTGCTCGGCGTACCGGACGGTCACGATGACGTTCGATGTGCGGAACACCACGCTGACCGTGCGGTGCTGCGCGGTGGAACCTGCCTGGGCCGGCTCGTCGTCCAGGAACGCCGCGTCCCCCAGGCCGTCGAGCAGCCGGGGCCTCAGTTCCTCGTCGGTGCCGGCGCCGGGGCCGGTGGTGCTGCCGGGATCGGCGTCGCCGGACGGCGTGCCGGAGGCCGCCCCGCCTGGGGTTCCGGCGGAGGCGGTGGAGACCGGGTCCGGGCCGGTACCGGGCGTCGGAGGCAGGTCGGCGGCGTCCACCTTCCTGCCGTACACCTCGCGGGCCCGGTCGTCGTCGCTCACCGCCGGGTCGTAGGACACGACGCGTTCGAAGTCGATGGACAGGTCCCGGGAGGCGTCCGAGGCGGCCGACCTCCACCGGCAGCCGACCCTGCGGTCGGTGTCGTAGGTGACGGTGGCCGTGCCCTCGTACACCTTCTCCCGCTGGTCCTCGGGCAGTTCCGCGGCGCCGGGGAGCAGGTCCTGGAGGAGGAAGCGTGGCACGACGCGGCAGGATTCGGGCAGCGTCCGGTATCTGCCGGGAGGTGCGGCCACGACCGCCGGGCCGCCGGCCTTGCCGTCGGCGTCGTTGTCGTCGGCGTCGGAACCGGCGCTGCAGCCGGCGACGAGCGCTGCGAGCAGCGCGACGCCGGGTACGTACGCCATGTGTCGCACGATCCCAGGCTCCCCTCGGTACGGAAAACGGGTTGCCGCCCGATGGCGGCCGATGGACACAATGTGTATCGCACGCGCCGCTGTGAATGCCGGTCCGCCGACCGATTTGCCGACCTGGGCACCAGTTTTGCGCTTTCAGTCTTTTCGGGGGAATCGAGGAGTTATGTCGTATGTAGAGGTGCCTGGAGCGAAGGTCCCCATCCGCATGTGGGCCGACCCGGCGTCGGTCGAGGACGTCGCCATGCAGCAGTTGCGGAACGTGGCCACGCTGCCCTGGATCAAGGGTCTCGCCGTCATGCCGGACGTCCACTTCGGCAAGGGCGCCACGGTCGGCTCGGTGATCGCGATGCACGGTGCCGTCTGCCCGGCGGCGGTGGGCGTGGACATCGGGTGCGGGATGTCGGCCGTCAGGACGTCGCTCACGGCGAACGACCTGCCGGGTGACCTCTCTCGGCTGCGTTCGAAGATCGAGCAGGCGATCCCCGTGGGGCGCGGGATGCACGACGCCATGGTGGACCCGGGCAAGCTGCACGGGTTCCCGCTCTCGGGCTGGGACGACTTCTGGTCGCGGTTCGACGGCGTCGCCGACGCGGTCAAATTCCGTCAGGAACGCGCTACCAAGCAGATGGGAACGCTCGGAAGCGGCAATCACTTCATCGAGTTCTGCCTCGACGAGGCGGGTTCGGTGTGGCTGATGCTGCACTCCGGCTCCCGGAACATCGGCAAGGAACTCGCCGACTTCCACATCGGACAGGCCCAGAAGCTGCCGCACAACCAGGGCATCATCGACCGCGACCTGGCCGTCTTCATCGCCGGCACCCCGCAGATGGCGGCGTACCGCAACGACCTCTTCTGGGCGCAGGAGTACGCCAAGTACAACCGTTCGATCATGATGGGCCTCTTCCAGGACGTGGTCCGGAAGGAGTTCAAGAAGGCGAAGGTCACCTTCGCACCGGTCATCTCCTGCCACCACAACTACGTGGCCGAGGAGCGGTACGAGGGCATGGACCTGCTGGTCACCCGGAAGGGCGCGATCCGCGCGGGCTCCGGGGACTTCGGGATCATCCCGGGCTCCATGGGGACCGGCTCGTACATCGTGAAGGGCCTGGGGAACGAGAAGTCGTTCAACTCGGCCTCGCACGGCGCCGGGCGCCGGATGAGCCGGAACGCCGCTAAGCGGAGGTTCTCGACGCAGGACCTGGAGGAGCAGACGCGGGGCGTGGAGTGCCGCAAGGACTCGGGTGTGGTGGACGAGATCCCGGCCGCCTACAAGCCGATCGAGCAGGTCATCGACCAGCAGCGGGATCTGGTCGAGGTCGTGGCGAAGCTCAAGCAGGTCGTGTGCGTGAAGGGCTGAGAGCCGGCGGCCCGGGCCTTACGCCGGACCGGCAGGCCACGGACCCGTGCGGATCCCGTGGCCTGCCGCGGTGCGGGAGCCCGGCCGTAGGCATCAGAGCGTGCGGTGGACCTTGGAGTTGGAGGCCTGGGCGCGGGGGCGGACCACCAGCAGGTCGATGTTGACGTGGCTGGGGCGGGTGACCGCCCACGTGATCGTGTCCGCCACGTCGTCGGCCGTCAGGGGGGCGTCGACGCCCGCGTAGACCTTGGCCGCCTTCTCCGTGTCACCACGGAAGCGGGTCGTGGCGAACTCCTCCGTCCTGACCATGCCCGGGGCGATCTCGATCACCCGCACCGGGGTCCCGACGATCTCCAGGCGCAGCGTCTCGGCGAGCACGTGTTCGCCGTGCTTCGCCGCGACGTAGCCGCCGCCGCCCTCGTAGGAGGAGAGCGCGGCGGTCGAGGAGAGGATCACGACCGTGCCGTCGCCGCTGTTGGTCAGGGCGGGAAGCAGCGCCTGGGTGACGTTGAGGGTGCCGATCACGTTCGTCTCGTACATCTGGCGCCAGTCGGCGGGGTCGCCCGTGGCGACGGGGTCGGCGCCCAGCGCGCCGCCCGCGTTGTTCACCAGGACGGCCAGCGAGCGGAAAGCGCGGGCGAACTCGTCGACGGCCGGACGGTCGGTGACGTCCAGCGCGTAGGCCGTGGCCTGGTGGCCCGCCTCGGTGAGCTCGGCGGCGAGCGCCTCGATCCGGTCCTTGCGGCGGGCGGTGAGCACCACGCGGTAACCGGCGGCGGCCAGCTGACGGGCGGTCGCGGCACCGATGCCGCTGCTCGCGCCGGTGACGACGGCGATGGGGGTGGCGGCCATGGCGAACTCCTCGGACAGCTGATCGGTACGGGCCAAGGATAGGCAGGCCGCCGGGACCCGGTCCGGGCGGCCGCGTGTCAGTGGTCCCGGGGTGCGTACATGATCAGTGCCATGCCGGCCAGGCAGATCAGTGCCCCGGCCACGTCCCACCGGTCCGGGCGGTAGCCGTCGGCCACCACGCCCCAGGCGAGGGAGCCCGCGACGAACACACCGCCGTACGCGGCCAGGATCCGGCCGAACTCACCGTCCGGCTGGAGCGTGGCCACGAAGCCGTAGGCACCGAGGGCGAGCACGCCCGCACCGATCCAGACCCAGCCGCGGTGCTCGCGCACGCCCTGCCACACCAGCCAGGCACCCCCGATCTCGAAGAGGGCGGCCACGGCGAACAGGGCGACGGAGCGGGCGGCGAGCATGGGAGCAGCGTTTCACGCCGCTCCCGGAGGCCGGACGGTGGCGCCGCCGTCGCTCGGGAGCCTGACTCGCGGGGTCGGCCGCAGACGGTCCACGGCCGGGCAGCGGCCCGGCCCGTGCGGCGGGGGCGGCGGAGGCGGCCGTCGACGGTGGGCCTGTCCGGTGCCGATCGCAGAGCCTGCGCGGTGCCGGGGGCGCCCGCGCCACGGTGCCGGGAGGGCGCGGACTCGTTCAGGCGGGGTCAGGCGCAGGGGCAGGCGCAGGACGAGTGACCCGCCCCTACCGCGGGGGCCGCGGCCCGTTCGGCGTTCATCCGCCGCCGAACTCGCGCACGGCCTCCGCCACGATGGTCTCCAGGCGGCTGTGATGGGCGCCGCGCCAGTACACCCGCCCGCAGGCCGTGCACTGCGCGAAGACGTCGTAGCTCCGCTGCGTGCCCTCCTCCAGGTGACCGCTCACGGAGTCCTTGTCCGCCTCGGTCAGCTCCCCGTTGCAGGCGGTGCAGCGCGTCCAGGGCGCGAGCGCCGGCGTGAAACGGCTCAGGACGTCGCGCAGCTGCTCCTCGGGGCGGTCGCTGTAGAGGTACGCCCCCGCCCAGATCTCCCTGCGCCGCAGAAGCCCCCGGTCGCGGGAGAGCAGCACCCGGCGTTCCCTCGCGGAGAGGGCCGCGAGCGCCGGGTCGCCGATGTCCGTGCTCTCGTACGCGGCGTCCACGCCCAGCAGCCGCAGCCGGCGGGCCAGCGTCCCGAGGTGGACGTCGAGCAGGAAACGCAGCGGCGCGCCCGGGACCCGCTGGGGGCGCCGCACGGCCCGCACCTCGACCCGCTCGCCCGGGCCCGGGACGTGGGAGGCGGGGACGGGGTGCCCGTCGACGAGGAGCTGCCCGGCCTCGGTGAGCGGTACACCGAGTGATTCCACGACGTGCCCGAGGGTCGAGGAGCCGTCGGTGGTGACGGCGGTGCGTCCCGGACGGCGCTCGTGGGCGACGAAGAGCCGTAGTTCGGGGGCGACTTCGAAGTCGATCTCGGGTCCGTTCACGTGGCCAGGATGCCATCGCGGGGGCCGCGGCGGCGAGCGGCCGGGGCGGCGTGCGGCCGCCTCGGACGACGGCCCGCGCACCGTGCCGGATCCGCGCCGGCGCCGTGCGCGCGTGGCTCCGAGCGGCCCGGGCCCCGGTGGCCGAGGGGGGCATGCCCGGGCCGGGTGGCACCCCTGCGGTCGCCGTGACGCCCCCTGACCGTACGGGCGTCAGCCCCGCTGGATCGACGACGGGCCCGGCCCGGCCGGGTCCGTCCCGCCGGGGCTACCGCCTTCCACCGGGTACGGGCAGCGACGGGCCGCCGTGCGCCGCCGCGCGCGCCGCGCCGTTGACGCCGGGCGCCGGCCCGGCGGGGCGCGGGGCGGGCGGGTCCGTGTAGAGCCCGCCGAGGAGGGCGTACGCGTCGGTGACACCGGCCTCGGCGTCGGCCACCGCGTCGCGTGCCCTGTCACGGGCCGCCCGGCGGGAGTACGCGGGCGGCGGGCTGCGGCGAAGGCGTCGGCAGTGGCAGACGGTGTACACGCCGCTCGCGACGACCACGGCGGGGACGGTCAGGGACAGCAGCAGGTCGTTGATGCGGGGCCTCCTCGGGAGTCGTGCCCCTAGCATCGGCCGCTCCGGCACCACTTCTGAAGCTCGAGTTTCGCCAATGAATGGCCGAAGACAGCCCTCAGGCGCTGCGCCGATGGCCGCAGGGGCGGCTCGGCGCCCGAGGGGGCGTGGCGGCGGCCTCGCAGAAGGCCGAGAGGCCTGTGACGAGGGCGTGACGCGCGTCCGGGGCCATGGCACCCATGGCCCGGTCCAGGAACTGCCGCCGACGGTGCCTGAGCGCGCCCAGGTGTGCCGTTCCGATCTCCGTGAGCCGCAGCTGTACTTCCCGGCGGTCCTCCGCCTTGGGAGTCCGGCGCAGGAGGCCGGCGGCCTGGAGCCGGTCACACATGCGGCTCACCGACGGAGCGGCCATCTCCAGCTGCCGCCCCAGCTCTCCCATGGTGATTCCCGGCATACGCGCGACCGCGTCCATCAACCGCACCTGGGTGGGTGGGACGGGCGAGGTGGCGAAGGCCTCCCGGCTGTGTTCCCAGGCGCCCACGATGAGGTCGAGCATCTGGCCGGCGTCGGGGAGGCCGCCCGCGGGAATGTGGGGAGCAGGGGCGGAACCGTCGCACATATGCCACTCCCGGGTGAGCGCTGGAGACCGTGCCGGCCGGCCGGTGCGAGTAGCCGCGTGTTTCGACGATAGGCCATCGGGGTGGGCGGCGGCGCCGCCGTCGCCCCGGGACTGTCGCGGCCGCGAGGGGGCAGACTGAGGAGACGGAGAGCCGGGCCCGTCCCCCGGGGGCAGCGCCGCTCGCCACCGTATCCGGCATCCGGTCCGGTCGGTGCGCTTCTCGTGAAATCCCTGGTCAGGCCGTGTGCACGGCGCCCGGTGGAGGCCCCGGGTCATGGGGGCGGGTTGCCATCCGATCGCCTGCTGGGCAATGGTTGTCGCGAGGTAAGTATTTTTCGTCCACTTGGAAGGTGGTGCGACTCGCCGCAGGCGGGTCCCCCCTCATGGCTCGTCCGAAGGAATTCATCGCCGCGAGAAGACAGAAGCACCCCGTACCCGGCCGATGGGGCCAGGCCCCGTACGCCGCCGTCGTCGTCGACGGAGCGGGAACGGTCGTCGATCTCAACCCGGCCGCCGCCGCGCTCCTGGAGAACGCGGCCCTGGGCGTCTCCCTCGCGGAGGCGGCGCCGCCCTGGCTCGCCCGGGCCCACCGGGAGACGGTGGACCGCACCGGCCGTCCGGCCGGTGGCGCGGCGGCCCCCGCGCCACTGCGCCCCGGCTTCCGCGGCCGCATCGGCACGAGGAGCTTCGAGGCGCACCCCACCCCGAACGGCGACGGCGACCTCGTGTGGTGGCTGGTCGACGACACCGCCCGGCATCTCCTGGAGGAGGAGCTGGCGACCGAGCGCGAGCGCACCGCGTTCCTGGCCGAAGCCTCGAACGTCCTGCTGTCGTCGCTGAACACCGATCGCTGCATGCGCGTCACCGTCCAGCTCGCCTCGCAGCACCTCGCCGAGGCCGCGGTCGTCATCCTGCCGGCGTCGGGACGCCAGCTGCCCATGGCGTACGCCGTGGGCGGCCGGACGGCGGTCCGGGGCACGGTCACGGTGGACCCCGCCCAGGTACCCGGCCTGAGCGAGGCGCTGCAGGGCTTCCCGCCCGTCCCCTCCCGGTGGATCGACCCCGCCGCCCTGCCCGACTGGCTCCTCCCGGAGGAGTTCACCGGCACCGTCGGCTCGGCCGCCGTCACCCCGCTGCCGGGCCACGGCGTCCCGGCGGGCGTCCTGGTCCTCCTGCGGAGCACGGAATCCACCCAGTTCGACGAGGCCGAAGAGGTCTTCGCGCGGCTGTTCGCCGCCAGGGCCGGCGCCGCCCTGTCCGCCGCACGGCTGTACGCCGAGCAGAGCGACATAACCCGGACGCTGATGCGGGACCTGCTGCCTCCCCGACTCGACCGCGTGCACGGGGTCGAGTTCGCGGGCGGCTACCAGCCCGCCGCCGCGCAGGAGCGGGTGGGCGGTGACTTCTACGACGTGCACCCCGGCAGCACCCCCGACGACGAGATCCTCGTGGCCCTCGGCGACGTGTGCGGAAAGGGCCTGGACGCGGCGGTGCTCACCGGCAAGATCCGCAACACGCTCCAGGCGCTGACGCCGATGGCCGACGACCACCAGCAGATGCTGCGGCTGCTCAACGGCGCGCTCCTCAACTCGGACCACACCCGCTTCGCGACCCTGGTGCTGGCTTCCGTCCGGCGCGAGGAGAACCGGGTGCGCCTGCGCCTGACGTCGGCGGGCCACCCCGCCCCCCTGGTGATCCGGAACGACGGGCGGGTCGAGGAGATCGACACCCGGGGCACCCTGGTGGGGGCGCTGCCCCACATCGAGGCGCACACGGTGGAGACCGGCCTCGACCCGGGGGAGACGTGCCTGCTCTACACCGACGGAGTCACCGAGGCGCGGGGCGGGCCCCTCGGCGACGAGCTGTTCGGCGAGGAACGCCTGGTGAGGACCCTGGAGGAGTGCGGGGGCATGCCGGGGGCGGCCGTGGTGGAGCGCATCCGGATGCTCGCGTCGCAATGGGTGAGCGACGGCCGGCACGACGACATGGCGCTCCTCGCGATCACCGCGCCGCCGACCACCCACCTCAGCGCGGTGGACGGCCACACCCGGGGCAGGTACACCGCATGAGCGCACAGACGGCCGCCGCGGGGACGAGCGGCCTCCAGGACCGGCTGTGGGCAGCGGTCATCGACCGGGACGAACACGCCGCCGCGAAGGTGGTGTTCACCGCCCTGGACGACGGGATCGACGCGGAGGCGGTGCTGCTGGAGGTCATCGCCCCCGTGCAGGCGCGGGTCGGCGCCGAGTGGGCGGCGAACCGCCTGAGCGTGGCACAGGAACACGCCGCGAGCGCCATCGCCGAGCGGATCATCGCCGCGCTGGCCCACCACCCGGCCGTACGCGTCACACCCCGGCTCGGGCGGGTCACGGTGGCCTGTGTCGACCAGGAATGGCACGTCCTGCCCGCCCGCCTGCTGGCCGAGGTGCTCACCCTGCGCGGCTGGCGGGTCGACTTCCTGGGGGCCCAGGTGCCCACCCCGCATCTCGTCGGCCACCTGCACACCAACGGCGCCGACGTGGTCGCGCTGTCCTCCTCCCTGCCCACCCGGCTGCCCGCCGCGCACGCGGCCATCACCGCCTGCCAGGCGGCCGGAGTGCCCGTGCTGGCGGGCGGCGCCGCTTTCGGGCCGGACGGCCGGTACGCGCGCCGGCTGGGAGCCGACGCCTGGGCACCGGACGCGCGCGCCGCCGCCCGGCGCATCGCGGACGGCATCCCGGTGCCGGCCCTGGCCGTCGGCCGGCAGCAGATCGACGACCTGCCGCACCTCGGCGACCAGGAGTACACCCTCGTCGTCCGCAGCAGGCCGCAACTCGTGCGCGCGGTGATGGCCCAGCTGGAGAAACGATTTCCCGCGGCTGCGGCGTACACCGAGCAGCAACGCGAGCACGCGGCGCAGGACATCGCCCACATCGTCGAGTACCTGGGCGCCGCCCTCTACGTGGACGACGAGGAACTGTTCACCGGCTTCCTGCGGTGGACCGCGGGCATCCTCGAGGCCCGGCGCGTCCCCGCCGCCTCCCTGCCGCCGGTCCTCGACGTGCTCGGCACAGAGCTCAAGGACTTCCCCCGATCGACCCGGCTGCTCGGCCAGGCGCGCGCCGCCCTGGACGCCCTCCTGACACCGGCCGGCCACAACTCCGGAGCCTCGGATGACACATCACCTCTGTCCGCCCCTCACCCTGGCAGTGGAAGCCGGCCCGGGAGCCGCACGTCTGCGCCTGACCGGTGACCTGGACCACGACACCAGCGACCAGTTCGTGGAGCGGGCGCAGGCATGCCTCGCCGCCGATCCGGGACTGCGCGACCTCTTCCTCGACTGCGCCGGGCTACGGGTGTGCGACTCGACGGGCGTCGCCGGCCTCCTGCTGCTGCACCGCGGCACGTCGGCGCGCGGCATAGGGCTGCACCTGGAGAGCCCGCCCGCCTCCCTCCGCCGGACCCTCGACGTCACGGGGATCGCCCGGATCTTCACCCAGGGCGGTGGGGGACGGCAGGCCGAGCCGGCGACGGACAGCCACTCGACCGCGGAAGCACGACACCAGACCTCCCCGCCGCCGGCTCCCTCCCGCTGACGCGCCGCCTGCCGGCGTGGTCAGCGGGCGGCCGGCGGGGCTGCCAGGGCCGCGTCGAGCGAGGGGTAGGTCCGCAGGACCTGGTCGACACCGGCGGTCCGCAGGAGCCGGGTCAGGGCCGCGCGCGGCGCGGCGATCCGCAGCTCCGTCCGCCGGTGCGCCTCCAGCAGGAGACCGAGGAAGGACGAGTCCGCGAAGGTGACCGCGGACGCGTCCAGCACGACCACCTCGTATCCGGCCACGGCCTGCCACATGGCGATGAAGAGGGGGTCGACGGTGTCCGAGTCGATGTCTCCCCTGGCCCGGACGACCCAGTACCCGTTGACCTCGCCTTCGGCCGCCAGCGCGGGCGACGCCGGCGCGTCGTTGTCGAAGGGCTCGCGGACCATGGGGGGATTATGCCAATCGCTGTGCCGGCGACTCGTCCCCGGGCGGGCGGATATCGTTCCGGCGCCGGGACGCGAGCCCGGACCTTGACGTGTGCAGGGGAGGGCAGGGCCCCGAGAGAACGTTCAGGCGAGCGCCACCAGCACCACGATGTGCTTGCCGTCGGGGAGGTAGGTGATGGACACGCTCCTCGTCAGCCGGCGCACCAGGAGCCAGCCGTAGCCACCGGAAGGCGCGGCGGCCGGATCGCGTGCCGTGATGACAGGTGCCCGGGTGCTGGCGTCGGTCACGGTGAGGAGGAGGCCGTCGCCGGTGATCTCGGCCTTGAAGCCGGTGAGCCCGCCGCCGTGCCTGACGGCGTTGGTCACCAGCTCCGAGGTCACCAGCAGGGCATCGGCCACCACGACGTCGGCCGGGCCCTCACCACCCAGCGCGCAGAACTCCGCTTCCAGGAGCCGGGTGACGACCTCGCGCGCGGCAGCCGCGTTCCGCGGCACGCCGCCCGCGCCCGCCTGTCCGTCCGCTGCGTCCCGGTCGACGGCGCCCCCCGGCCCACCGGCCGGAAACCCGCCGTCCCGCAGCTCGTCTCGTTCCCCGTTCATCGCTCCTTGCGCCTGCCCGGACGGCGCCAGGTCACACCCCCCACCGGGAAGCCGCCCACGCGGTGGTGCGGCCCGCGGGCCGTCAGCATGCCAGGGCCGCGTCCACCGTGTCGGCGAACGTGAAGGCGTCGAACGTCCCCGAGACCTCGAAGAGCCTGTGCACCGCCGTGCTGAGCGGCCCGGCCAGCACGAGGCGTACCCCGGCCAGGGCGTGGCGGTGCTGGGCTTCGAGCAGGGCGTGCAGCCCCGTGGAGTCGGCGAACTCCAGCCCGGACAGATCGGCCACGGTCAGCCGGCCGCCGCCCCCGGCGGCCTCCCGCAGCGCGCCGACGAACGCGGAGGGGCCGGACCACTCGTCCAGGCTCCCCCGCACACGGATCAGCACGGCGCCGTCCTCTTCGGTCTCCACGACCACGTGCAGCTCATCTGCCGTCATGCGTCATATGTTCCTACGTCCGGACGGGCGCGGAGCATCCGGGTGGCTCCCTCAGGGCCACACCAGGCAGTACGCCTGGTGCCCGGCGTCGTGCAGCCGGTAGGAGAAGTCCTGCCACTCGTGGAGGAGCTGGTAGACGTTGAAGGCGTCGCGCGGGCCGCCCCGGTCCGGCACCGTGGACCAGATGAAGGCGGCCGCGCCGACCGACTCCTCGCCGACGTCCCTCAGGGGGTCGACGACCGTCATCGGCAGCTTGACCACCGCGTAGTCGGGGTGGAGGACCACCAGCTCCAGCGGGGGGACCCTGTTCAGGGGTATGCCCTGTATGCCGGTGAGGACCATGGCCGCCACCGTCTCCGGCTTGATCTTGCTGAACATGCCTCCCATGCCCAGCTCGTCACCGCCGAGCTCTTCGGGCCGCATGGAAATGGGCACGCGTGCCGCAGTGGCCCCGTCGGGGGCCCCGAAGTACTTGTAGGTCACCCCCACCCGTCCACTGCTCCTGACCCCGGGCACGTCGGCACCGGCCGCCCGGTCCTCCCGGGCTCGTTCCGCCTCGCGCCGGTGCCGCCCTCGCCGGGCAGGCTCGGGCCCCAGGTCGTCGGTCCCTTCGCCCACTCCGCCACCGCGATGCATATCTCATCCACCCGACTACTTCTTAGGAGACACAGCCCCGCCGCGCAACCCGATCACCGTCTCAGTGACCTCCCCAGCGAACGTGCCGTGAAACACCTGTCCGCAAGACCGCGTGTGCCTCTGACACCATGGCATGTGTGAGCTTTCCCTATGACGCCCCAGTTTCGCAGACGCGAGGAGACTGACGCCCTTTCGTTGTACGAGCCTCATACGGGGAGAGTGCGCTCCCTGCTCACCGGTGGCCGGAAGTTTCGGCCAGGCCCCCGACCCCCCGAATCGCAGATCAGGACAGAAGTGGCGTATTCATACGAAGCCCCAGTTTCGCAGACGCTTTTCGACCGCGCGTCCCTCGTGACGCCCGGCGGCGTGAACTCCCCCGTACGCGCCTTCCGGGCCGTGGGCGGCACGCCCCGGTTCATGGTGTCCGGTACGGGCCCGTACCTCACCGACGCCGACGGCCGCGAGTACGTCGACCTCGTGTGTTCCTGGGGGCCGATGATCCTCGGGCACGCCCACCCCGAGGTCGTCGCGGCCGTCCGGGAGGCGGTGGGCCGGGGCACCTCCTTCGGTACGCCGGGTGAGGGCGAGGTCGCGCTCGCCGAGGAGATCGTGGCCCGGGTCGAGCCCGTCGAGCAGGTGCGGCTGGTGTCGTCCGGCACCGAGGCGACCATGTCCGCGATCCGGCTCGCCCGTGGTTTCACCGGGCGGGCCAAGGTCGTGAAGTTCGCCGGGTGCTACCACGGGCACGTCGACGCGCTGCTGGCCGCCGCCGGCTCCGGGGTCGCCACCTTCGGCCTCCCCGACACGCCCGGGGTCACCGGCGCCCAGGCCGGGGACACGATTGTGTTGCCGTACAACGACCTGGACGCCGTGCGGGCCGCGTTCGCGGCGCAGCCGGGCGAGATCGCCTGCGTGATCACCGAGGCGTCACCGGGCAACATGGGCGTCGTCCCGCCCGGGGACGGGTTCAACGCCGGGCTGAAGGAGATCTGCGCGGCCGACGGCGCCCTGTACATCTCCGACGAGGTGATGACCGGATTCCGCACCTCCAAGGCCGGGTGGTACGGCGTCGACGGCGTGCGTCCGGACCTGATGACCTTCGGCAAGGTCATGGGCGGCGGCTTCCCGGCCGCGGCCTTCGGCGGCCGGGCCGACGTGATGGCGCACCTGGCCCCCGCCGGGCCCGTCTACCAGGCGGGCACCCTGTCCGGGAACCCGGTCGCCACCGCCGCCGGACTCGCCCAGCTGCGGCTGCTCGACGACGCGGCGTACGCGAAGGTCGACGCGGTCTCCGCAGAGCTGCGGGCGCTGGTGGGCGAGGCGCTGACCAAGGAGGGCGTCGCACACACGGTGTCGGCGGCCAGCAACATGTTCTCCGTGTTCTTCACCGACCGGCCCGTCCGCGACTACGAGGACGCGAAGAAGCAGGACGCCTTCCGCTTCACCGCCTTCTTCCACTCGATGCTCGAGCAGGGCGTCTACCTGCCGCCGTCCGCGTTCGAGTCGTGGTTCGTCTCCACGGCGCACGACGCCCGGGCGATGGAGCGGGTCGCCGCCGCCCTGCCCGCCGCCGCGCGTGCCGCATCGGAGGCCACCGCATGAGCGGGAACAGCGC
Organism: Streptomyces sp. NPDC005899; assembly: GCF_040629645.1. Classification (NCBI taxonomy): domain Bacteria; kingdom Bacillati; phylum Actinomycetota; class Actinomycetes; order Kitasatosporales; family Streptomycetaceae; genus Streptomyces; species Streptomyces sp. NPDC005899. Next base: position 20,103 of record NZ_JBEXWB010000016.1, read on the forward strand.
GAAGGACATCACCGTCGTCCACCTGATGCGCCACGGCGAGGTGCACAACCCGGACGGGGTGCTCTACGGCCGCCGCGCCGGCTACAGCCTCTCCGAGCTGGGGCGGAAGATGGCCGACCGGGTCGCGGAACACCTGGAGAAGCGCGACGTCACCCACGTCGTGGCCTCCCCGCTGGAACGGGCCCAGGAGACCGCCACGCCGATCGCCGCGTCCCACGGCCTCGACCTCGCCACCGACGAGCGGCTCATCGAGGCGGCCAACGTCTTCGAGGGCAAGACCTTCGGGGTGGGCGACGGCGCGCTGCGCAGGCCGGAGAACTGGAAGCACCTCACCAACCCCTTCAAGCCGTCCTGGGGCGAGCCGTACGTCGAGCAGGTCGTGCGGATGATGGGCGCCCTGGACGCGGCGCGTGACGCCGCCCGTGGTCACGAGGCGGTCTGCGTCAGCCACCAGCTGCCGATCTGGATCGTGCGGAGTTTCGTGGAGCGGCGCAGGCTGTGGCACGACCCGCGCAAGCGCCAGTGCACCCTGGCCTCGCTGACGAGCTTCACCTACCAGGGCGACACGATCGTGTCGGTCGGGTACACGGAGCCCGCCAGGGACCTGGTGCCGACACATCTGCTGGCCGGCGCCAAGCCGGTCAAGGGGAAGTCGAAGGCGTTCGGGGCGTAGGTCTCACCGTCCGGGGCCGGGGTCCGGCCCGGGCCCCGACGCCGGGCCTCCGCGCCCGCCGCCCTCCGGCTCGTGGGCCCGCGGGTGCGCGGGCGGCGGAGCCCCGAGGGGCCGGGCTGTCCGGCGCGGTTGTGTGGAGCACCTGTAAGGGTCTCGTCGCGCAACAACTTTTATGATTATCAGCGGAACCACCGTGTTGGTCTCCTCATCTAAGCCATCGCCAGTTTGTATGGCAATGAGGTAAAACGACCGCAGATGGGGACGCTATGCGTGATATCGACCGAAGGGGCCTCCTGGGAGCCGGACTCGGAGCCGCAGCCGCACTCTCGATGGCCGGCTGCGGCTCTTTCGGACCGTCGGACAACGACCGGCCCGCACCGGACAGGAGCCCCAAGGGGGACAAGGGCACGCACGGGAACGGCGGTGGGCCTCCCAAGAAGCACGTCAGGCTCATCGGGGACGGTTCCACGTCCGACACGGGAAAGCAGCCGAATCAGCCCGCCGCACCGGTGCCGCTGGAACCCGGCCAGACCCCGCCGCAGTTCGTGATCTTTTCCTGGGACGGGGCGGGTGAGGTCGGCAACGGTCTCTTCCCGCGCTTTCTGGAACTCGCCAGGGAACACGACGCGGCGATGACCTTCTTCCTCTCCGGTCTGTACGTACTGCCCGAGTCCAAGAAGTCCCTCTACCGCCCGCCCAACAACCCCCGCGGCGCCTCCGACATCGGCTATCTCAACGACGACCACGTCAGGCAGACCCTCGACCACGTACGCCAGGCCTGGCTCGACGGGCACGAGATCGGCACCCACTTCAACGGGCATTTCTGTGCCGGCTCCGGTTCCGTGGGCAACTGGACACCCGCGCAATGGCAGAGCGAGATCGACCAGGCGATCTCCTTCGTCACCGAATGGCGGACGAACACCGGGTGGCAGGACGCCGATCCGCTGCCCTTCGACTACCGCAGGGAACTGGTCGGCGGGCGCACTCCCTGTCTGCTCGGCCAGGACAATCTCCTGCCGACCGCGAAACAACTGGGCTGGCGCTACGACGCGAGCTCACCCGGAGGCCGGCAGATGTGGCCCGGGAAACGCCAGGGGATCTGGGACCTGCCGCTGCAGGGCGTGCCCTTCCCCGGCCATTCCTTCGAAGTCCTCTCCATGGACTACAACATCCTCGCCAACCAGTCGAAAAATTCGACCAAGGGCATGCCGTCGCGTTATCCCGGCTGGCGCACCCAGGCCACCGGCGCCTACCTCGCCGGTTTCGACCGCGCGTACGAGACGAACCGCGCGCCTTTCTACATCGGCAACCACTTCGAGGAGTGGAACGGCGGTATCTACATGGACGCCGTCGAGGAAGTGATCAAAAAGATCGCCGGCAAGCCGGATGTGCGCCTCGTCTCATTCCGGCAGTTCGTCGACTGGCTCGACGTCCAGGACCCGGCCGTACTCGCGAAACTGCGTACGCTCGAGGTCGGTCAAGCGCCCGCCGGTGGCTGGAACGCCTTCTTTAAACAGGCTTGACAAGGGGCTTTACGGGCATGGAGGGGGGTGCGGAAGATCCCCGGAACTGCCATGCGAAACTTTTCACATGAGCTCTGGCCGCGCATCCCGACGCCGCTTCACCCTGCTCGCCGCCACCGCGGTGGCCGGCGCCCTGACGCTGTCCGCGTGCGGCGGCGACGACATCCGGTCCGGCGGCGGCGGCAACACGAACTTCGTCACCGGCAGCAGCGGCATCGCGACCGTCGCAAAGGGCGAACGCACGGACGCGCCGAAGCTCGAAGGCGCCACCCTGGACGGCGAGCGGCTGGACGTCGCCGACTTCAAGGGCAAGATCGTCGTCCTCAACGTCTGGGGCTCCTGGTGCGCGCCCTGCCGTCTGGAGGCCAAGCACTTCGTGAAGGTCGCCGAGGAGACCGAGGGCCAGGGCGTCCAGTTCGTCGGCATCAACACCCGGGACGGCGAGAAGTCCCTGGCGGTCAACTTCGAACGGGACCACGGCATCCCTTATCCCAGCCTCTTCGACCCGGCCGGAAAGCTCATCCTCCGCTTCCCCAGGGGCACCCTGAACCTGCAGTCCATCCCCTCGACCCTGGTCATCGACCGCGACGGGAAGATCGCCGCCCGCAAGGTCGGCGGGATGGACGCGGAGAAGCTGCGCGAGATGATCGACCCGCTGATCGCGGAGAAGTGACCCCGTGCTCCAGCTAGCCGCGTACACGGGGGACAACGAGACCGTCCTCAGCGGGGCCCTCCTGGTCGCCCTGCCCATCGCCCTGCTCGCCGGCCTCGTCTCCTTCTTCTCGCCGTGCGTCCTGCCCCTGGTCCCCGGCTACCTGAGTTACGTCACCGGGGTCAGCGGCACCGACCTGGCCGAGGCCCGGCGCGGCCGGATGGTCGCGGGCGCCTCGCTGTTCGTCCTCGGCTTCACCGTCGTCTTCGTGTCCGGCGGCGCACTGTTCGGCTACTTCGGCCAGAACTTCCTGGAGCACAGCGAGATCCTCACCAAGGTCCTCGGTGTGCTGATGATCCTCATGGGGATCTTCTTCATGGGCCTGATGCCCTGGATGACCCAGCGGGAGTTCCGCATACACAAGAGGCCGGTGACCGGACTGATGGGCGCGCCGGTCCTGGGCGCGCTCTTCGGCATCGGCTGGACACCGTGCCTGGGCCCGACCCTCTCCTCAGTCACCGCTCTCGCGATGCAGCAGGGGACCGCCGGCCGAGGGGCCGTCCTGTCCGTGGCGTACTGCGTCGGGCTCGGCGTCCCCTTCGTCCTGGCGGCCGTCGCCTTCCGGAAGGCACTGGGCGCCTTCGGCTGGGTCAAACGCCACTACGCGTGGGTCATGCGGATCGGCGGCGGCATGATGATCGTGACCGGGATACTCCTGCTGACGGGCGCCTGGGACGCGCTCATCCAGGAGATGCGGGTCTGGTCCGACGGCTTCACTGTGGGGATCTGAGTTCCATGAGCAACCTGAACACCACGGACGAGCGCGACCTCGGCGAGGCCGGGGAACAGCTCTCCACCGCCCCACGCGAGGAGTCCGCCACCTCCGTCCCCGCCATGGGCGTCACCGGCTGGGCCCGCTGGTTCTGGCGGCAGCTGACCTCGATGCGGGTCGCGCTGATCCTGCTCTTCCTGCTGTCCCTCGGAGCCATCCCCGGGTCGCTCATCCCGCAGAACAGCGTGGACGAACTGAAGGTGCAGACCTTCAAGAGCGCCCACACGACCGTGAGCCCGCTCTACGAGAAGCTGCAGTTCTTCGACGTCTACAGCTCGGTCTGGTTCTCGGCGATCTACCTCCTGCTCTTCGTCTCGCTGATCGGCTGCATCGTCCCGCGCACCGCCCAGTTCGTCGGCCAGCTGCGCGGCCGCCCGCCCGGCGCCCCGAGGAAGCTGACGCGGCTGCCCGCCTACACCACCTGGCGCACCGAGGCGGAGCCCGAGCGGGTCCGGGAGGCGGCGCTGGCCGTGCTGCGCGAGCGGCGCTTCCGCTCCCACACGGTCGGTGACGCCGTCGCCGCGGAGAAGGGCTACCTCCGCGAGGCCGGGAACCTGGTCTTCCACCTCGCGCTGATCGTCATGCTGGTCGCCTTCGCCTGCGGACAGCTGTTCAAGTCCGAAGGCGGCAAGCTCGTCGTCGAGGGTGACGGCTTCTCCAACACCCTGACCCAGTACGACAACTTCAAGTCCGGCTCGCTCTTCGACAACGACGACCTCACCCCCTTCAGCTTCGACCTCGACGACTTCCGGGGCACCTACGAGCGCAACGGCCCCCAGCGCGGCACGCCCCGCACCTACGAGGCCCGCGTGACGTACGCCGAGGGCGCCGACGGGCGGCCGAGGAAGAAGGTCATCGAGGTCAACAAGCCGCTCGTCGTCGACGGCACCAAGGTCTACCTCAACGCCCACGGCTACGCCCCGGTCATCTCCGTCAAGGACGGCAAGGGCAAGGAGGTGTACCGGAACGCCGTGCCGCTGCTGCCCCAGGACAACAACGTCACGTCCACCGGCGCGATCAAGGTGATGGACGGCTACCGGGACGCCGAGGGCAGGAAGACGCAGCTCGGCTTCCAGGCATTCTTCGTGCCGACGTTCGCGGGGGCCGGCAAGGGCACGATGTTCTCGCAGTTCCCCGGGCTCGACTACCCGGTCCTCGCCCTCAACGGCTTCCACGGAAGCCTCGGTGTCGACTCCGGGCTCCCGCAGAACGTCTACCAGCTCGATCCGTCGAAGATGACCGCCTTCAAGGACAGCAACGGCGACCAGCTCAAGCAGCGGCTGCGCCCCGGCGAGACGATGAAGCTCCCCGACGGCGCCGGCTCGATCACCTTCGAGGGCGTCGAGGAGTGGGCGAGCTTCCAGATCTCCCGCCAGCCCGCGAGCGGCTGGGCGCTCACCGGCGCCGTCGCCGCCATCGCCGGGCTCGCCGGATCGCTCTTCATCCAGCGCCGCCGTGTGTGGGTGCGGGCCGTGCCGGGCGCGGACGGCGTCACCGTCGTCGAGATGGCCGGTCTGGGGCGCAGCGAGTCCGCGAGACTCCCCGAGGAGCTGGCCGGTCTCGCGGTCGCACTCCACACCGTGGTGCCCACCGCGCCCCCCGCGCCCGGCCCCGAACCCGAGACCGGACAACCCTCAGAGAAGCCTGCCGAAGGGGCTGAGAAGTGAATCTCGCCGCCGCAACCAACGAGAATCTGGCACATACCAGCAACGTGCTGATCTATTCGTCGATGGCCGTCTACACCCTGGCCTTCTTCGCGCACATCGCCGAATGGATCTTCGGCAGCCGCAGCAAGGTCGGCCGCACGGCCGCCGCGCTGAAGCAGGACACGGCCGCGGCTCCCGGCGTGCGGGTGCGGGCCGCGCAGCAGGGTGGCACGGCCGTGCTGGAGCGCCCCGAGGTCGTCACCCGGTCCGCCACCGGCACCCGTGACGTGCCGGACGGCCCCGGGGCGGCGGGCGGCACCTTCAAGGGCGACCTGTGGGGGCGTATCGCGGTCTCGCTGACCGTCGTCGCCTTCGCCGTCCAGGCGGGCGGCGTCGTGGCGCGCGCCCTGTCGGTGCGGCGGGCCCCCTGGGGCAACATGTACGAGTTCTCGATCACCTTCTCCACGGTGGCCGTCGGCGCGTACCTCGTCCTGCTCGCCCTGAGGAAGAACGTCCGCTGGATCGGGCTGGTGCTGGTCACCACGGTCCTGCTGGACCTCGGCATCGCCACCACCACGCTCTACACCGACAGCGACCAGCTGGTGCCCGCGCTGCACTCCTACTGGCTGTGGATCCACGTCTCCACCGCCATCATCTGCGGCGCCGTCTTCTACCTGGGTGCCGTCGGCACGCTCCTCTACCTCTTCCGCGACAACTACGAGAACAAGCTGGCCAACGGCGTCACGCCCGGGAGGTTCGCCACCTCCGTCCTCGAGCGGCTGCCGGCCGCGAAGAGCCTGGACACCTTCTCGTACCGCATCAACGCGGCCGTCTTCCCGCTGTGGACGTTCACGATCATCGCCGGGGCGATCTGGGCGGGTGACGCGTGGGGCCGCTACTGGGGCTGGGACCCCAAGGAGGTCTGGTCCTTCATCACCTGGGTCGCCTACGCCGCCTACCTGCACGCCCGTGCGACGGCCGGCTGGAAGGGCCGCAAGGCCGCCTACCTCGCGCTCGTCGCCTTCGGGTGCTGGCTCTTCAACTACTACGGCGTGAACATCTTCGTCACCGGGAAGCACTCCTACGCGGGAGTCTGACCCCCCCCACGCACGAGGGGCGCGACCGCACACCCGCGGTCGCGCCCCTCGTGCGTGCCGGGCCGCCGCTCAGCCCAGCGGGGTGTCCAGCACCGCCTTGCGGTGGCTGAACGTCTCCAGCGAGTACCGGCCGTGGTAGTTGCCCATGCCGCTCTCGCCGACCCCGCCGAACGGCAGGTCCGACACGGTCAGATGGGCCAGGGGAAGGCCCATGCCCACCCCGCCCGAAGAGGTCTCCGTCAGCAGCCGCTCCCGAACGGCGGGGGACTCCGTGAACGCGTACAGCGCCAGCGGCTTGTCCCGGTCGTTGATGAAACCGATGGCCTCGTCGAGCCCGTCCACGGTGACGACCGGCAGCACCGGGCCGAAGATCTCCTCCCGCATCACGGGGGCGTCCGGGGCGACGTCGGCCAGCACGGTGGGCGCGATGTACTTCGCGTCGCGGTCGTGGGTGCCGCCGGTCACCGTGCGGCCGGAGTCCAGGAGCCCCACCAGCCGGTCGAAGTGCCGCTCGTTCACGATGCGGCCGTACTCCGGGGACGCGGAGGCGTCGGGCCCGAAGCGCTCCTGGACGGCGGTGGCGAGCGCCTCCTCCAGGGCGGACGCGGTCTCCGGGTCCGTCAGGACGTAGTCGGGGGCGACGCACGTCTGGCCGGCGTTGAGGAACTTGCCCGAGACCAGCCGGGAGGCCACGGTCCCCAGGTCCGTGTCCCGGTCGACGAACGCGGGTGACTTGCCGCCCAGCTCCAGCGTCACCGGGGTCAGGTGCTTCGCCGCGGCGGCCATCACGATCCGGCCGACCGTGCCGTTGCCCGTGTAGAAGATGTGGTCGAACCGCTCCGCGAGGAGCGCGGTCGTCTCCGGTACCGCACCCTCCACCACGGCGACCGCGTCGGTGTCCAGGTACTCCGGCAGCAGCCTGGCCACGGCCGCCGAGGTCTCCGGGGCGAGTTCGCTGGGCTTGGCGACCACGGCGTTGCCCGCGGCCAGCGCGCCCACGACGGGCGCCAGCAGCAGCTGCACCGGGTAGTTCCAGGGCGCGATGACGAGGACGACGCCGAGCGGGTCCTGCCGGGTGTGGGCGGTGGCCCCGGCGAGGACCGCCGGTACCGGCGCGGGCTCGGGCTCCAGCCAGCCCGCCAGCCGCTCCAGCGTGTGGTCGATCTCACGGACCGTGAAGTCGATCTCCGTGCGGTAGGCCTCCTTGCGGCTCTTGCCCAGGTCGGCGTGGAGGGCCGAGGCGAGCTCGTCACCGCGCTCGGTGAGCAGGGCGCGCAGCCGCGTCAGCTGGGCGGTGCGCCAGTCGAGGTCCCTGGTGCGCCCGGTGCGGAAGGTCGCGCGGAGGCGGGCGACGACCTCCGCGGGGGATCCGGTCGTTCCGCCGCTCACAGGGCCGCCACGATCTCGCGGGCCAGCTGCTCGGAGGAGGCCGGGTTCTGGCCGGTGTGCAGGTTGCGGTCGTGCACGGTGTGCACCGACCAGGGGTCCCCGGCGGAGTACCGGGCGCCGAGCTCGACGAGCCGGTCCTCCAGCAGCCACGGGGCCTTGTCCACGAACCCGGCCTGGGTCTCCTCGGCGTTGCTGAATCCGGTCATGCGGTAACCGGCGAAGGGCCAGCTGCCGTCCTCCCGGCGAGCGGGCAGCAGGGCCGCCGGCGCGTGGCACAGGACGGCCACCTGGGCGCCCGAGTCCAGCGCGGCGGTGAGCAGCCGGCCGGAGGTCTCGTCGACGGCCAGGTCCTCCATGGGGCCGTGGCCACCGGGACAGAAGACGACGTCGTACGAGGTGGGGACGATGTCCTCCAGCCGTGCGGGGATGCGGAGGACCTCGTCGATCGAGGCGAGGTAGGAGGCGACGGCGTCGGCCTGCTCCTGGCCCCCGTTGGCCTCGGCGGCGAGACTCGCGGTGTCCACGGTCGGGGTCACGCCGCCCGGGGTGGCGATCGTGATGTCGAAGCCCGCCTGCGAGAAGACGCGGTGCGGAGCGGCCAGTTCCTCGGCCCAGAAGCCGGTGGGGTGGGCGGTGCCGTCCTTGAGGGTCCAGTGGTCGGCGCCGGTGAGGACGAAGAGTACGGAGGGCATGGGGGGTGCTCCCTACGACGAGCGGCAGGACACAGAAAAGCTTGATATCCTCAAGCAACAAAAGCCATGTAACTGCCAATAGTTGGGCATGTCAAATGACTGCGGCCGCGTGGCGGCCATCCGTTCCGGGCCTTTGGACCACGCGTACCGATCGAAGGATGACCGACCATGACGACGGAACCGTCACCCCGCGCCGTCCCTACTCCGGACGAACTGCTGGAACCCCTCGCAGCCGTCGTCCGAGGCCATCACGACGACCTCACCGCCGTCGCGGCCCGGCACGGCCTCAGCACCTCGCAGGCGCGGGCGCTGATCGCCCTCGGTGAGCCCATGCCCATGAGCGCGCTCGCCCGCCACCTGGTGTGCGACGCGTCCAACGCCACGGGCCTCATCGGGCGCATGGAGAGCCGCGGCCTGGTCACCCGCGCCCCCGCCCCCGGGGACCGCCGCTCCAAGGTCGCCGCCCGCACGCCGGAGGGCACGGAGCTGGCCCACCGCATCCGGGCCGAGATGCGGGTGGTGCACGGCGCCCTGGAGGCGCTCACCCCCCGGGAGCGCGCGGCGCTGCTGCCCCTGCTCGACCGGCTGGGGCAGCTGCTGTCCCCGTGACATCGCGGACGGGCGGGACGCGGACCCGCTCACGGCGGGTCGCGTCCGCGAGGCGGGTCGCGTCCGCGAGGCGCCTGGGCGGGCCGGGCGGACGCCGGGGCGTACCTACGAGGTGGCCGGCGGGGCGGACTCGCCGGTCCCCGCGTCGCCCTCGCGGCGCTTGATCTCCTCCTCGCGGCGGCGCAGGTCAGCCTCCCGGTCCTCGAGGCGCGACTCGTCCCTCCTGTTCTCTTCCTTCAGCGACTTCAGGAAGTCCGGATTGTCGTCCGGTGCGACCCAGGTGGTGCGGTGGCCGCGGTGCCACTCGGAGGGGGTGCGTCCCCCGGCGGGCGCGTGGCGCAGCTTCCCGGCGGCGAACCAGACGATCGGGCCCACGATCCAGAACAGCAGGATGATGAAGACCCAGGCGACCTTCGGCAGATGCCTGGCCTCGTCCTCGGGGGTGTTGAGGCAGTCGATGAACGCGTAGATCGTCAGCGCCAGCGGCAGAAGGTAGATCAGGGCCCGCAGCATGGTGGAAGAATCCCCCGGGATGAGGTGAGGGGCGCTTCGTCCCGCCCCGGTGACCGGCCCAGGGTATCGGGTGGCCGATACTGGAGGGCATGGCTTACGACGATCTTCGCTCCCTGCTCCGGGCTCTGGAGCGCGAGGGCGATCTCAAGCGCATCAAGGCCGAGGTCGACCCGCACCTGGAGGTCGGCGAGATCGTCGACCGCGTCAACAAGGCGGGCGGCCCCGCGCTGCTCTTCGAGAACGTCAAGGGGGCGTCCATGCCCCTGGCCATGAACGTCTTCGGGACGGACCGCCGGCTGCTGAAGGCGCTGGGGCTGACGTCGTACTCCGACATCAGCGACAAGATCGGCGGTCTGCTCTGGCCCGAGCTGCCGCACGGCTTCGTCGGGGTCCGGGAGGCGTTCGGCAAGCTCGGCTCGATGGTCCACGTGCCGCCGAAGAAGGTGAAGCCCGAGAACGCCCCCGTCCAGGAGGTCGTCCTCACCGGCGACGACGTGGACCTGGACCAGCTGCCCGCGCTCTTCACCTGGCCCGAGGACGGCGGCTCCTTCTTCAACCTCGGCCTCACGCACACGAAGGACCCCGAGAGCGGTGTGCGGAACCTGGGGCTCTACCGGCTCCAGCGCCACGACAGGCGCACCATCGGCATGCACTGGCAGATCCACAAGGACAGCCGCAACCACTACCAGGTCGCCGCACGGCGCGGCGAGCGGCTGCCCGTGGCCATCGCGTTCGGGGCGCCGCCCGCGGTGACGTACGCCTCCACGGCGCCGCTGCCCGGGGACATCGACGAGTACCTCTTCGCCGGCTTCATCGCGGGCAGGCGCATCGAGATGGTCGACTGCAAGACCGTTCCGCTACAGGTCCCCGCGCAGGCCGAGGTCGTCATCGAGGGCTGGCTGGAACCGGGCGAGATGCTGCCCGAGGGGCCTTTCGGCGACCACACGGGCTTCTACACGCCGCAGGAACCGTTTCCCGCACTGAGGATCGACTGCGTCACCATGCGCAGGCGGCCGTTGCTGCAGTCGATCGTGGTGGGCCGGCCGCCGACCGAGGACGGTCCGCTGGGGCGGGCCACCGAGCGGTTCTTCCTGCCGCTCCTCAAGGTGATCGTCCCGGACATCGTCGACTACCACCTGCCGGAGTCGGGCGGCTTCCACAACTGCGCGATCGTCTCGATCGACAAGAAGTACCCCAAGCACGCCCAGAAGGTGATGAGCGCCGTCTGGGGCGCCCACATGATGTCGCTGACGAAGCTGATCGTGGTCGTGGACTCGGACTGCGACGTCCACGACCTGCACGAGGTCTCCTGGCGGGCGCTCGGCAACACCGACTACGCCCGCGACCTCACGGTCGTCGAGGGCCCGGTCGACCACCTCGACCACGCCTCCTACCAGCAGTTCTGGGGCGGCAAGGCGGGCATCGACGCGACCCGCAAGTGGCCCGAGGAGGGCTACACCCGGGACGGCGGCTGGCCGGCCATGGTCGAGTCGGACCCGGATACGGCGGCGAAGGTCGACCGCCGATGGAAGGAGTACGGACTGTGAGCGCCTCCGCTTCCGCCGCTGCCGTGCCGCAGCCCCGCAGCAGGCCCCGGGCGTTCCTGCGGCTCGTGATGATCGAGCACTCGGTCTTCGCGCTGCCCTTCGCCTACATCGCCGCGCTGACTGCGATGTTCCGGCTGGACAAGGACATCCACTGGGGCACCCTGCTGCTGGTGACCGTGGCGATGGTCGGGCTGCGGACGTTCGCCATGGCCGCCAACAGGATCATCGACCGGGAGATCGACGCCCGGAACCCGCGCACCGCCGGCCGGGAGCTGGTGACCGGCGCCGTCTCGGTGCGGTCGGCGTGGACGGGCGCGATCGTGGCCGTCGTCGTCTTCCTCGGCGCGGCGGCCCTGCTGAACCCGCTCTGCCTGGCGCTGGCGCCGGTCGCCGTCGTGCCCATGGTCGTCTACCCGTACGGCAAGCGGTTCACGAACTTCCCGCACGCGATCCTCGGTGTCGCCCAGGCCATGGGGCCGATCGGCGCCTGGCTGGCGGTGACGGGCAGCTGGTCGTGGGACGCGGTGATCCTGGGGCTGGCCGTCGGCATCTGGATCGGCGGCTTCGACCTGATCTTCGCCTGCCAGGACGTGCAGGCCGACCGGGCCCACGGCGTGCTCTCCTTCCCGGCCCGCTTCGGCATCCCCGCAGCCCTGTGGGGCGCGCGGGTCTGCCACGTGGTCACGACGGGACTGCTCGTCTGGTTCGGGCTGGCGACGGACGCGGAGCTCTTCTACTGGATCGGCATGGCCGTCGTGGCCGTGGCCTTCGTGTACGAGCACCGGGTGGTGCGGCCGCACGACCTGTCCCGGCTGAACCGGGCGTTCTTCTCGGTCAACGGCTTCATCGGCATCGCCCTGTTCGCCTGCGCGCTGCTCGACCTGCTGGTGCGCGGCCTCACGCCGTGACGTGCCCCGCCGGTACCCGGGGCCGCCGGGGGCGGCGGAAGACGAACGCCGCCACCACGCCGCCCACGAGTCCGAAGAGGTGGCCCTGCCAGCTGATGCCGGAGTCGGTCGGCAGCACGCCCCAGAGGAGCGAGCCGTAGACCGCGGCGATGATCACTCCGACCAGGACGTCGACGGGGCGGCGGTCCACGAAGCCCCGGACCAGCAGATAGCCGAAGAGGCCGAAGACGACACCGGACGCGCCGAGCGTCACCGTGTCCGGAGGTGCGGTGAGCCAGACACCGAGGCCGCTGGTCACGATGACCACGAGGACCACGGCGGCCAGCCTGCCTGTGCCGGCGAGGGCGGCGACGAAGCCGAGGACCAGCAGCGGCACGGTGTTGGACGCCACGTGGTCCCAGCCGCCGTGCAGGAAGGCGGCGGGCACTATGTCGGCCAGCTCAGCCGGCTCGCGCGGACTGACGCCGTGGGAGTCCAGCGCATGGCCGGCGAGGGTGTCGATGCCCTCCAGCACCCACAGCAGCGCGACCCAGGCGAGCATGACCGCGCCCGCCGTGACGGCGCGTGCGGTGGCTCCGGTGCGCGTCGGCGTCATGGCCACCCCCTGTCGAGGACCCGTCCCTCGCCCCGTGCAACGTACGGAGCCCCTGCGTCGGTTCCTCGAGGCGGGTGCCGGATAGGCTCGGGCGTGTGGAATCCGGGACTTCAGTGAGTCAGCAGCAGCGCAGGCCTTGGATTGTCGGGGTGTCGGGCGCCTCGGGTACCCCCTTCGCGGCGTCCGTCCTACGGGGGCTGCTGGCCGCGGGTGAGAGCGTCGACCTGGTGGTGAGCCGGGCCTCACGGCTCACGCTGCTGGACGAGACGGGTGTCGCGTTCCGCGACGCCCACTGGCAGGAGGACCTGGGCACCTGGCTGGCCCGGGGAGCGGACGGGAAGCCGGACACCTTCCGGCCCGACCTGCGGGGCGTGCGGCACTGGCCGGCCGGGGACCTGGCGGCCGGACCGTCCTCGGGGTCGTACCCGGCGAAGGGGATGCTGATCGTCCCGGCGTCCACGGCGTGCGTGGCCGGGGTGGCCCTCGGACTCTCGAAGGACCTGCTGCAGCGGGCCGCGAGCGTGACGCTCAAGGAGCGGCGGAAGCTGGTCGTCGCCGTGCGCGAGACGCCGCTCAGCGGTGCGACGCTGAGGCAGATGGTCGCGCTGGACGAGGCGGGCGCCGTGGTGCTGCCCGCCTCTCCGGCGTTCTACGCGGGGGCGACGCACATCCAGGATCTGGTGGACTTCGTCGCCGGGCGGGTGCTGGACGCGGCAGGAGTGCCGCACCAGCTGTACCGCCGGTGGGAGGGGGAACTCGGTGGCGGCTCCCGTGGCTGATCCGGTGGGTCAGCGCTGCTTCGCCGCGCGGCGGGCGCGGGTCCGGGTCCGGTCGACGCGGTGGGCGGCGGCGGGCTCGTGGGCACGCGAGCGGTTGGCCAGGTCCTGCAGCTCGCGCATTCGGGCGTAGGCCATCTCGATCGAGTACACGGTGTCGTTCACTCCTGAAGATTCGAAAGCGTTTCTTGGATGATCTGAAAGATTCGCAGGGTCTGGACCCTGTTACGCCTTAGATTCTACACATAGACTCGCGGTACTGCTGAACAATGGAAGGTTTCAGTCATATGGACGCGGTGGACAGACAGCTCATCCAGGCCCTCAGGGAGAACGGCAGGGCTTCGTACGCCGAGCTGGGACGGCTCGTCGGGCTCTCCGGCCCCAGCGTCACCGACCGCATCAACCGGCTGGAAACCGCCGGTGTCATCACCGGCTACCGCGCCACCGTCGACTCGGCGTCGCTGGGGCTGGGGGTCACGGCCCTGATCGGCATCTCGCTCTCCGACGCGGCCGACCACGAGGACGTCGCGCACCGGCTGAAGGACCTCGCCGAGATCGAGGACTGCTGGTTCATCGCCGGCGACGACTCCTACATGCTCAAGGTGCGCGTGGGCGACGTGGACGGCCTGGAGAAGACGATCCGCCGGCTCAGCGGGACGAAGGGGGTCTCGCGGACCCGCACCACGATCGTCCTGTCGACCAAGTGGGAGAACAGGGTCGGCGAGCTGCCGGACGAGTCCTGAGCCCGGCCGCCGGACGGTGGTGACCCCCGCCGGAAGGCGGGGGAGTACGGTGGGCCGGAGTCTGTTACGTAGAGGTATGGGAGGCCACTGGTGGACGCGGGACTCAAGCGCGAGCTGGAGGAGAAGGTCCGGGCCGGCGAGCGGCTGACCCGCGAGGACGGGATCGCGCTCTACGAGTCCGACGACCTGGCGTGGCTCGGCGGACTGGCCCACGAGGTGCGTACGAGGAAGAACGGCGACGTCGTCCACTTCAACGTCAACCGCCACCTCAACATGACCAACGTGTGCACCGCCTCCTGCGCCTACTGCTCGTTCCAGCGCAAGCCGGGCGAGAAGGACGCGTACACGATGCGCATCGAGGAGGCCGTCCGTCTCGCCAAGGCGATGCAGGGCGAGAACCTCACCGAGCTGCACATCGTCAACGGCCTGCACCCCACCCTTCCGTGGCGCTACTATCCGCGCTCGCTCAGCGCGCTGAAGGAAGCGCTGCCGGAAGTGGCGCTCAAGGCGTTCACCGCGACGGAGATCCACCACTTCGAGACCATCTCCGGGCTCTCCGCCTCCGAGATCCTCGACGAGCTGATCGAGGCCGGCCTGGAGTCGCTCACCGGCGGCGGCGCGGAGATCTTCGACTGGGAGGTCCGCCAGCACATCGTCGACCACAACACCCACTGGGAGGACTGGTCGCGCATCCACCGCCTGGCGCACGAGAAGGGTCTCAAGACCCCGGCGACGATGCTGTACGGGCACATCGAGGAGCCCCGCCACCGTGTCGACCACGTGCTGCGGCTGCGGGAGATGCAGGACGAGACCGGCGGCTTCCAGGTCTTCATCCCGCTGCGCTACCAGCACGACTTCGTCGACATGAAGGACGGCAAGGTCCGCAACACGCTCCAGGCGCGCACGTCGATGGCGACCGGTGCCGAGGCGCTGAAGACGTTCGCGGTCTCCCGGCTGCTCTTCGACAACGTCCCGCACGTCAAGGTGTTCTGGGTCATGCACGGTGTGCAGACCGCGCAGCTCGCCCTCCAGCACGGTGCGGACGACATGGACGGCTCGGTCGTCGAGTACAAGATCACGCACGACGCGGACGACTACGGCACGCCCAACAAGCTCGGCCGTGAGGACCTGCTGGAGCTCATCCGGGACGCGGGCTTCCGGCCCGTGGAGCGCAACACCCGGTACGAGATCCTGCGCGAGTACCCGGGCCCGGACGCGGGGCGGCGCGAGTCGCCGCAGCCGATGCGCGTCTGACGCCTCCCGCCCGGCGTGGTGACCCGCTTCGCCGTGCACGAAAGCCCCGGCCCCGGCCGGGGCTTTCCCGCGGGGCGGACGGCGCTTGAGCGCAGTGGTGGTAATGGATAACCTGCCGCTATGGCGCTTACATTCGACGTGGATCCCGCACTCGACCGGACGCTGCGGGACGGCATCAGCGCGCTCTGGGTCGACGTCAGCAACGCCGGCGGGGCGGTCGGTTTCGTGCCGCCCGTCACCGCCGACGAGGTACGGCCCGAGCTCGTCCGGCACCTGTGCGGCATGGCCGAGGGCCGCACCAGCCTGGTCGTCGGCCGCCAGGAGGACGGCACGGTCGCCGCCACGGCCTTCCTCACCCGCAACACCCACCGGCTCATGCGCCACTGGATCGGCGTCTACACGGTGATGGTCCACCCGCGCCACCAGGGCAAGGGCTACGGGCGGGAACTGATGGCGGCCACCGCCGACGCCGCACGCGCTGCCGGCGGCATCGACGCCATCCGGCTCACCTGCCGCGGCGGCACCGGCGCCGACCGCTTCTACGCCTCCTGCGGATACAAGGAGGTCGGCCGGGTCCCGGACGCCATCCGGGTCGCCGAGGACGACTACCGCGACGACATCATCATGCTGCTCCCGCTGCACCGGTGAGCCGTGGACGCGGCCCCGGGCGGGCCGCCCCGGGGCGCGGTGGAAGCAACCCTGCGAACTGATCGCATTCAGGGCATGCTTCACTGGTCGGGCAGGAACCGCAGGCTGCACGACCACAGGAACGCCGGACGGAGAAAGAGGTCAGCCGTGTCCGCTGCCAAGCCGAGCGCAACGATCCGCTACACCGCGCTGCGCGTGCTGATCTTCGTGGGCTGCTTCTTCGTCGCCGGCGTCGCCGTCCACTTCGGCCTGCTGCCCGCCGGAGCCGGCGGCTCCAACGCGGTCTGGGTCGTCCTCCTCGGCCTGCTCCTGTCGGCGCCCCTCAGCTACGTGCTGCTGCGCAAGCAGCGGGACGAGATGTCCGCGCAGCTGATCTCCACGGTCGACCGGACCAAGGCCCGTCTCGAGGCGAACCGCACGCGCGAGGACGGCCTGACCGAGTAGGCGCCGCGTAAGCTTCCTCACACCTGACGCAGTAGACACCGGAACCCCGGTACCGGAGCAGCCGCTCCCGTACCGGGGTTCCGGCGTGTGCGGGCGGTGGGCCCCGGCGCGGTGGGCGGTCGTGGACCAAAGCGGACCTTTGAGGTTCCCAAAGTTCAAGTGTTAACGTATTCGACATGAACGCTGCAGCGCGCCCGCTTGACGCCATGAGTCCCCGGCTCGTGGCGCGCCTGCATGTCGATCTCTGCCGCTGTATGTCCGCGGTCTGTTGCCGCAACGTCTGAACCGGCATCATGCAGCGGCGCCGCCCCTGACGCGGGCGCCGCACCCTTGTCCCCGTTCGACCGCACGTCCGTACGTCTGTCCCGTACGTCCCGCTGCGTCCCTCCAGGAGTGTGTCCGTGTCCGCGAATTCCCCGTCCCCCGCCGAGACAGGCGCCGGCAAGCCGTCCGGCTCCGGCTTCCGTGTGCCCAGCGTCCCCTTCTGGGTCCAGATAGTCGCCGGTCTCGTCCTCGGTGTCCTGCTCGGCTGGCTCACCCGCAGCCAGGACATCGGCTGGCTCTACACCACGCTCGACAAGGTCGGCCACATCTTCGTCCAGCTGCTGAAGCTGGCCGTCGCGCCCCTCGTCTTCTTCGCGATCATGGTGTCGATCACCAACCTGCGCAAGGTCAACAACGCCGCCAGGCTGGCCACGCGCACGCTCCTCTGGTTCATGATCACCTCACTGATCGCGGTCGCCATCGGCCTCGCGATCGGCCTGATCACGAACCCGGGCGCCGGCACCGGCCTCACCCCCAAGGACGGCGCCAAGCCCGAGCACGCCGGCTCCTGGCTCGACTTCCTCACGGGCATCATCCCGACGGACGTCATCACGCCGTTCACCGAGCTGAACGTCCTGCAGATCGTCTTCATGGCCGCCGTCGCCGGTATCGCCGCGCTCCAGCTCGGTGAGAAGGCCAAGCCCATCCTCACGCTCAGCGAGTCGATCCTGGAGCTGCTCCAGAAGGCCCTGTGGTGGGTCATCCGCCTCGCCCCCCTCGGCACGGTCGGCCTCATCGGCTACGCCATCGCCGACTACGGCTGGGACCTCATCGGCAAGTACGCGACGTTCACCGCCGACGTCTACATCGGCTGCGCCCTGGTGATGTTCGGCGTCTACCCGCTGCTGCTCGCCACCGTGGCCAAGGTCAGCCCGCTCCAGTTCTTCAAGGGTGCCTGGCCCGCCATCCAGCTGGCCTTCGTCTCCCGCTCCTCGGTCGGCACCATGCCGGTCACCCAGAAGGTCACCGAGCGTCTCGGCGTCCCGAAGGAGTACGCCTCCTTCGCCGTCCCGTTCGGCGCCACGACCAAGATGGACGGCTGCGCCGCGATCTACCCGGCGCTGGCCGCGATCTTCATCGCGCAGATCTTCGACGTCCAGCTCGGCGTCGGCGACTACATCCTGATCGCGTTCGTCTCGGTGATCGGCTCGGCGGCCACCGCCGGTCTCACCGGTGCCACGGTCATGCTCACCCTCACCCTGTCGACGCTGGGCCTCCCGCTGGAGGGCGTGGGCCTGCTGCTCGCCATCGACCCGATCCTCGACATGATGAGGACGGCCACGAACGTCGCGGGGCAGGCACTCGTCCCCGTGATCGTCGCGGCCCGCGAGAAGATCCTCGACCACGACGCGTACAACTCGGCCTCGGCCTCCCCGGTCGACGAGACCGAGAGCGTCGAGCCGGAGCCCAAGGGCGTGCCGGTCGCCGCCTAGCGGCCCCGGACCCGAGCCTGGAGCGCCCCCGGACCTCGTCCGGGGGAACAGAACGTAC